>JANPAO010000447.1:0-6308 GCA_031429955.1 Phenylobacterium sp.
CCACCAACAAGGCCATCATCAACTGGTCTGACTTCTCTATTCCCGCCGGGTTCGAGGTCTCGATCAACAATGGGACCGGCGCGACCCTCAATCGGGTGGTGGGCAGTGAGGTCTCCAACCTCAACGGGCTGCTGAGCTCGACGGGCTCGGTCTATGTCATCAACCCCAATGGGGTCATTGTCGGCAAGAACGGCGTCGTCAATACCGCTGGGCGCTTTGTGGCCTCGACGCTGGACCTTGGGGATATCAACTTCCTCACCGGCGGCCCGCTGCAGTTCCATGGCGGGTCCAGCGCCGGGGTGGTGAACCTGGGCCGTATCTCTTCTGGCGGCGGCGACGTGGCCCTGATCGGTGCCACGGTGGAGAACCAGGGCCAGCTGCTGGCACCGGGGGGTGTGGCGGCCCTGGGGGCAGGGTCGCGCCTGGTGCTGTCGGAGGGTGGCGACCCCAAGGGCCGGCTGCTGTCGGTGGACATCGGGGTTCCGGGGACCAGTGTCACCAATTCCGGGCTGATAGAGGCCGCGGCGGTGGAACTGAGGACCCAGGGCGGTAACATCTATGCCCTGGCGGGCAATGCGTCCGGGGTCATTCGCGCCACAGGCATTGAGTCCCGGGATGGCCGGATCCTGCTCATCAGTGACCAGGGCACCACCTCGGTGGAAGGCGTGCTGGAGGCCAAGGGGGCAGGGGGCACACCGGGCGAGATCGAAACCTCCGGCCTGGTGATGCAGGTGGGCACGGCCCAGGTGGACACCCATGGCGGCACCTGGCTGATCGACCCTACGGATCTCGACATCGACTCTATCGCGGCGGGCTCCATCGTCGCGGCCCTGAATGCCGGCACCAATGTGACGCAGCAAACCGTCGGGACCATCGGCCAGTACGGCCTGGCCAGCACCGGCAATGGCGACATTTTTGTTTCCTACCCCCTGGCATGGACAGGTTCAGGCATCCTGACCCTGGATGCCTGGCGCACGGTGGATGTGCAGGAAGCCATCAACGTCAATGGCTCGGGCGGGGTGGTCATCAGGTATGGCAGCGGGGATCCTACCGGAGAGCTGCGTTTCTCCAGCGGAACCCTTGGTTTCTCAATGACCAATCCTGCTCAGTCCCTGTCGATCAACAACCAGTCCTATACCCTGGTCCGCACCCTCGACGGCCTCTTCACGGCCGCGAACGCCGCGCCGTCCGGTCGCTATGCCTTGGCCTCCAGTGTCACGCACAGCGGTCCTGCCTACGGCACCCCAATTCCGACCTTCTCTGGCGTCCTGGAGGGTCTTGGAAACACAATTACCAACCTGAATGTTCAGGCACCGAATCTAAACAACGTCGGCTTGGTGGGCGATCTAAGCGGAACCATCCGCGACCTCCGCCTGTATGGCGGGACCGTCCATGGGCAGCAATATGTTGGGGCCTTCGCCGGATTTAGCACAGGATCCATACTCAACGTCGTCACCACCAATATGTATATCTATGGCTCCTATGCTTACATCGGAGGAATAGTCGGGTGGAGCCAAGGTGGAACAGTCAGAAGGGCAGTTGCAGATTCCTACATATTCTCGAATTCAGTAAATCCGGGACTCGCCAACTACTTCGGCGGGTTGGTCGGATTTAATGCAAACAATTCGCAGATTTTGGATTCGTATGCATTTGGATCCATTACCGGAGGGGACTTTGTCGGCGGCATTACAGGTCGCAATAGCCCAGGTTCCGTCATTTCCAATATTCGCGCTCAGGTCAATGTTTCGGCAGTGTCATATTTCTCGAACGGCGTCGCGGTCTCCTCGCCGACCGTTGCCGTAAGTGACTCAGGTAGCAGTATAATCAACTCCGGGACAGGCGCCGTTGTTTCGGCCTTGGCAATGGTCCGCCCCGTCGGCCCCTTCACCCGGATTACCGTCACGCCCGTCAATTGGAGCGTGGCGGACGCCTCCTCCGACTACGGGACCCTGGCGATCCTTGGTGCCGGGGCCCTGTCGGGGGTCCTGACGCCGGACGTGGGCAATGTCGCCGCCGTGGTGGGTTTGACCACGACCCTTGGTGCCCCGGTGACCCTCACCAACCGACTGCCGGCCGGGTCCTATCGGCAGATTGTCACCGGTCTGACGGGGACGGCCTCGGCGTCCTATGCCCTGGCGACCACCGGCAATACGGTGGGAACCCTGATTGTGCGGCCCCTGGCCCTGACCGGCACCCTGTCGGCGGGAAGTTCCCTCTACGGGGCCAGCCTGTCCCCCGGAACCCTGACCTTTACGAACCTGGTCTCGGGCGACAGCGTCAACGGCGGAACGGTCGTGGTCAATATCTCCGGCCTGACCAGTACCTCGGGCAAGCTCATCGTCGGCACCCATACGGGCATTGCCTCGGTGGGCTCGACCCTTAGCGGGACCGATGCGGCCAACTACACCTTTGCCGGGGCCACGGGGAACTACACGGTCCAGGCCGCGACCCTGACCCCCTCCCTGACCGGCTCGGTCACCAAGCCCTATGATGGAACCCTGACCGCCACCCTGACCGGCGCAAATTACGCCCTGGCCGGTGTTGTCACTGGCGATGTGGTGACCCTGAACAACCCCACCTCGGGCCTCTACGACACCAAGGCTGTGGGGTCTGGCAAGACGGTGACGGTGACGGGCCTGACCAAGGGCGGGGCCGACGCCGGCAACTACCTGCTGGGCACCAGCGTCTCGGGCGCGGTGGGTCAGATCAATCCCAAGACCCTCACCGCCAGCCTGACGGGCTCGGTCGCCAAGACCTTTGACGGCAACACCGCAGCCACCTTAGGCGCCGGGAATTATGCGCTCGCCGGCGTGGTGAGCGGCGATGCGGTGACGCTGAGCAGCCCGGCCTCTGGAACCTATGACACCCGCTCAGCGGGGTCGGGCAAGACGGTGACGGCCACGGGCCTTGGCCTGGGGGGGCTCGATGCCGGCAACTACACCCTGGCCGCCACGGTCTCGGGGGGTGTGGGCCAGATCAACCCCAAGGCCCTGACGGCCTCCCTGACCGGGGCAGTCACAAAGACTTATGACGGCTCCACCGCCGCCACCTTGGGGACCAGCAGCTACACCCTGGTGGGCCTGGTGGGCGGCGACACGGTGACCCTGAACGCCGCCTCGGGTGCCTATGACACCAAGACCGTTGGGACTGGTAAGACCGTCACCTTCACGGGACTTGGGCTGGGGGGAGCCGACGGCGGCAACTACTCGGTGGCTTCCACGATCTCGGGCACGGTCGGGCAGGTGAATGCCAAGGCCCTGACGGCGACCCTGAGCGGCCCTGTGACCAAGACCTATGACGGAACCACCACAGCCACCTTAAGCACCGGAAGCTACGCCCTGGGCGGTGTGGCCAGCGGTGATGCGGTGGCCCTGAGCGCGACCTCGGGTGCCTATGACACCAAGACCGCAGGATCGGGCAAGGGCGTGACTTTCAGCGGCCTGGCTCTGACTGGCGGCGACGCGGGCAACTACACGGTGAGCACCTCGGTCTCCGGGGCCGTGGGCCAGATCAACCCCAAGATCCTGACCGCCGCCCTGACCGGCCTGGTGAGCAAGACCTATGACGGCACCGCCACCGCGACCTTGACCGCCGACAACTATGCCCTCAGCGGTATGGTGAGCGGCGATACGGTGATGCTGATCATCTCCACCTCGGGGCTCTACGACACCGCCTTGGCGGGATCGGGTAAGACCGTGACCGTGGCGGACCTTGGTCTGGGCGGGGCCGACCGCGCCAACTATACCGTGAGCGCCACGGTCTCCGGAGCCGTGGGGCGGATCATTCCTGCGGCCTCCCAGATCTCCAGCGCCGGGTCCCTGGCATCCCCAAGCCCCCTCAGCCAACTCCTCCAGGGCGCGGGTCGTCCGGGCGCAGCGTCGGGCCCGCTGGTGACCTTCGCGCCAGCCCTTACCCAGATATCTGGCCTGGCCCCGGCAAGCCTGCCGGCCTCCACCCCGCCCGGCGCCGGCGGGCCCGCTGCCGCGCCGACCCAACTCGCCGCAGCCGGTGGTACCCCGCCGCAGACCGGTGCGAGCCCGGTAGGTCCCGCCCCATCTTCGTCATCTCCTGCGGCCACCGGCGCGGCCCAGCTGGCGGCGAGGTCGGTGGCGGCCAGCTCAGGGCGTAGTGGCGTAGGTAGCGCCGCCAACCGCTCAGCGGCGCAGTCCAAGTCGGGCGGTCGAGCAGCTGTTCAACCCAGGACCGGGCAGGCGGTCGCCAAGGCCTCCCTCAGGCCCAAGCCTCTCACTGAGGTCCAGATCAAGTATGCCAAGCGCGTCGCCGCCGTGGCCGCCGCCACCAAGGTGGCCGCACGCCGCGGCAATGAGAGCCAGCCCGGCGACCAGATGGCCGAAACCTTCCATGACAATGTCTGGCTGGACAACTCCTCCCTCGACAATGCGGGCAAGTCGCACGCCTCCCAGAAACTAGAAGAGACTCAGTCTCTCTCCAGCCTACTCGCCACCTTCATCTTGATCTTAGTCCCATAGAGCCGACAGCAGATAACGCAGGATCGGGGAATCACACAATGTTGCCGAATATAGTCCAATGGCTGCACCAGTTTCCAAACATCGTCATTTGGATGATGGTCGTGGTGACCGCTCTGTCGTTCTTTCTCGTCTTCCCTCTGGTAGTTCGGAGGATCTTGAACATTACGATTCATTCCGAGGTCGCCAAAGGGGCTGACGACGCGTTCAAGAACGTGGTCACCCTGACCATGGCGCTGACCGCCTTCTCTCTCGTGCAAGTCGAAGGCATCCACCGCAACGTCGCTGACCTGGTGTCGCGGGAAGGCGCAATCCTGCTTAAGTTTGACCGGACCCTTGATGACCATCCGGGATCTGGATCTGCGCCGGTTGAAAGCGCGCTTCGCGCCTATGTCGCCAGCGTCATTCAGAGCGAGTGGTCAGCCATGGTCCAGGGTGACCGCAGCTCCGAAACGACCAACAAGCTGAATAACCTAAGCGCCAAGGTTGCGCAGCTCGATGATGGCAGCCTGGAGAACACCGCCTTACTGGGGGAACTTAAGGGTCAGTTCATTCAGGTGAAGGACATTCGAGAGGCCCGCCTTGCCACCACGCACATGAACCTGTCGCCCTATTTTTGGTTGGGAATCCTGGTCGCCATGATGTCGGTCATGGTTCTGGGCTGGTTCCAGACCCCGGTGGAAAAGGCGATACCCTATGTCGCGGGCATCGCCATCGGCCTCTCGACCCTGCTTTCCGTCCTGATCGTCAGCTCGGGGATCTATGAGGGCGAAAGCCGGGTCAAGCCCGACGCGATCGAAAGGACCCTGGCCCTGATCGACGTGCCGGCGGTGGCGACATCGATCCCGTCGGGTCGCTGATCCCATGGCATCGGGCCCGCGCCCCTCCGAGACATCTCCCCTCACGGTCGCCTTGGCGATGGTGTTCGGGTTGGCACCAGCCCACGGCTTTGCCCAGGCCGTGGAGCGGAACCTGCCGCGCTCCGAGCCAAGGCCTGACGCGCCCATCATTGCGCCCGCCCCCAAGCTAGCAGATGACGCAACGCCGATCGGCCCAGGCCTTTCAGCCCTGATCATTGTTGGCGGGTCAGACAAGGTCGAGCCTATGTCAGGCGCGCTGCAGGGCGTCGACCTGCACCGTGTTGGGAGACTGAAGGGCACGGGACCCCGCTTTGCGAAGTTCCTGGGCCGCCCCATTTCTCAGAAGCTCATCGCCGACATCGGGGCCGAGATCTTGGCCGTCCATCGGGCGCAGGGGCACCCCCTGATCAACATCTCGACGCCGCCGCAGGACATCAGCGACGGCGTGCTGAGGATCCGGGTGCTGGAGTTTACCGTCGGAAATGTGGAACTCCTGGGTGCCCCCCCCGACAAGAGCCGCGACATCACCGGCCGCGTGCGCCTGACACCCGGCGGCACCGTCGATACCAAGGTCCTGGCTGAAGATCTCGAATGGCTGAACCGCGACGCCTTCCGCCAGGTGAGCGTGACCTTCTCGCCTTCACCCGATCCGGGGAGCGCCGACGTCGCGCTGCAAGCCACATCCACCCGTCCGTGGCGGGTGTCGGCGGGCTATGCCAATAGCGGTTCGCCCCAGACGGGGCTGGATCGATACTTCGTCGGCATTCAAGCCCGTGTTCCGGGACTGAGCGGCTCTGTCGCCAGCTATCAGGGCACCGCATCGAACGATGCCTTGTTTGACAATGGCCGCCTCTTCCAGCCCGCCCCCGATCCTCGCTACCGGAGCCACGGCCTGAGCGTGCTGGTCCCCACACGCCCAAGGCAGTCCTTCGAAGTCACCCTCAACGACATTCGAACCAAC
>JANPAO010000448.1:0-8036 GCA_031429955.1 Phenylobacterium sp.
CGCCGCCCCCAAGCGCTCGATCTACAAGCGCGAAGCTGCGAGCGCCAAGTAGCCTCACCCTCGGGTGAGGTTTCCTCGCCCTATGACTCCCCGGCCCAGAGCTGGAAGTGCTTGGAGAGTTTCAGGCCCTGGCGCTGATAGTGACTGCCCTGGTCGCCATAGAGCCTGGAGGGTCGGGCGGTGAGCGGTTCATAGACCAGGCGCGCCACCGTCTGACCGTCCTCCAGCAGGAAAGGGGTCTCGTGGCTGCGGACCTCCAACACCCCTTTGGAACCGACGCCCAGGGCCTCCGCGGTGCCGAAACCAGGTTCGAAGAAGCCGGCATAGTGGACCCGAAACTCACCCACCGACGGATCGATGGGGGTCATCTCGGCGGCCTCCAACACCGGGATCTCGATGGCCTCCTTGGAGGCCAGGATGTAGAACTCGCCGGGATCCAGCAGTAGCTCCCCCCGCTGGGGCCTCAGGGGCTCCCAGAAATTGCGCGGGTCATGGCCATCGACATGATCCATGTCGATGACGCCGGCATGCCGACGGGCCCGGAACCCGGCCACACCATCGGATAGGTCAACGCCAACACTTCGGGTGGAGAGCTTCGGCGGTGCCCCGCGTTTGAGGCGCAGCTGGTTCAGCCGGGTGCCGGTGCGGACCAGGATGGAAAAGGTCTGGGGGGCGATCTCAATATACATCGGGCCGTCATAGGCCTCGATCACATCGTCAAAGGCTGGCTGGTTGTCCGACAGCAGGCGGACAAAGACATCCACCCGGCCCGTTGAGCTCTTCGGATTGGCCCGCGCCGAGATCCCCGGCGGCAGATGCAGGCGTTCCTGAAGCTCAGCGATGTAGACGCAGCCCTTCTCCAGCACCGCGCCCCGCGACAGGTCCAGCTCGTGCATGGCCACGTCGGCGATCCGGCTGGCCACCGAGCGCCCGAGCCTTGGCAGGAAGCTCGCCCGCACCCGCCAACAGCGCGCCGCCAGACGTAGATCCAGGCTGGCGGGCTGTACCTGATCAAAGTCAAAGGCCGTGGCCGAGGAAATGGCCCCCTGGGCGATCAGGTCATCGATGGATTGGCAGGGCAGGATCCCTGCAGAAACGGGCGTCGTCATTGGCGCGACAGTCGCCGGGCCAGGCGTGATTGGCAAGGCCGGCTATCGGATGTCGAACCCACGGCCCTGGAGCCGGGCCACGCTGGCGGGGCGCGCCACCGCCCAGTCTGCCGCCAAGAGGCCAAGACCCACAACATCGCGGGGCTGACCGGCCTTCCAGACATGGGCGCGATAGAGGGCTTCGCGTTGGAATCCGAAGGACTCATGCATCCTCCAGACCGCCTCGTTCTCGATCAAGACCTCGCAGCAGAGCTTGTTGAGGCCCAGGGTCTTAAAGGCGTAGTCGGCCACGAACACCTCCACCCAGGCCCCGATCCCCTGGCCGCGCACAGAGGGGCTGGCGAGGTAATAGGCCCAGGAGGCTTTGCGGTTGGCCGGTGAGATGTCCACCAGATTGGCCAGGCCGACAGGTTCGCCGTCGCGTTGGATGATCCAGTAGATGCAGCTAGGATCGGCTTGGATCCTGGCGAGCCAGGCCCCGTGTTCCGCTGGCGCAATGGGATGGTCGGAATACATCCATTGGGCCACCTCCGGCAGGTTTCGCCAGGCCAGCAGGCGTTCGCCATCGTCGGCCGCAACATCACGCATCTTTATATCGACGGTCATGGTGCCCCCCGCAGATGAATCGCTAAGATCACGCAAAATCGACAGGGAGCAAACGATGGCTGCAGACCATATCGCCCGCGTGAAGCGCGACGGCTACACCATCGTCGAAAACGCCATTGCGCCCGACCTGATCGACACCCTGGCCGAGACCCTGGTCCGGCTGGAGGGCGAGCTGGACGCCAAGCCGGCCATGAATGGGTTCGAAGGCCACAGGACGGTGCGGATCTACAACCTGCTGGTCCATGATCCGATCTTTGTCCAGGTGCCGGTCCATGCGGCGGTCCTGCCCATTGTCGAAGGCGTGCTGGACGAGGGCTGTCTGATTTCGTCCCTGTCCTCCATCGCCATCGATCCCGGCGAGCGCGCCCAGCCCATTCACGCCGATGACCAGGTGATCCCCCTGGCCAAGCCTCACGCCCCCCTGGTGTGCAACTCGATGTGGGCCCTGACGGACTTTACCCAGGCCAATGGGGCGACTCGGCTGGTTCGCGGCAGTCATCTGAAACCCAATCCGGACTATGGTGGGGCCTATGACACCATCGCCGCTGAGATGCCCAAGGGCTCGGTGCTGATCTGGGATGGTGCGCTCTGGCATGGGGGCGGGGCCAACAGCACAGATACTCGACGTACCGGGATCGCCATGAACTATTGCGCAGGCTTCGTGCGCCAGCAGGAGAACCAGCAACTGGGCATCCCGCCGCAGATGGTGCGAAGCTTCGAGCCCCGTCTACAGACCCTGATCGGCTATGGCGTCTATCGCGGCCTGATCGGACACATCGACAAACAGACCCCGGCCCAGAAGCTGACCGGCGACGGCAGTTTCACCTCGATCTGGGATCGCTAAGCCGCCGCTGAGTGGGCTCAGTCCAAGGCCCCGATATAGGGTAGGCCGCGCAGGGCCCCGGCCGAGTCCATGCCGTAGCCCACGAGATACCGCGCCGGGGCCTCCCAGGCCACGAAGTCTGGCACAATGGCCCTGGGCGTCGGCCAGGGCTTGGAGGCAAAGACGCAGGTGAAGACCTTGGCCGCCCCGGCGTCGCGGACCAGGCGCTGGGCCTCGGAGAGCGACAGGCCGGTGTCGATCACATCATCGATGATCAGCGCGGTCCGGCCGGCCAGGGGCCGCTGGAGATCGGCACGAACCTCGCAGCGCCCGAGGCTGGCGCGGGCATCGCCGTAGGAGGCCAGCCACAGGGCATCAAATCGCACATGACGCCCTTGCCTCGAAAGGGCGCGGGTGAGGTCGGCGGCAAACCAGATGCCGCCGGTCAGCAGGCAGACGGCCACGGTCTCATCATCAATCTGCGGGGCGATCTGGGCGGCCAGGGCCTCCACCCGAGCTTCAACCTCGGCCTGGGTCAACAGGACTGCTGGCGTGTGCGCCTCTGGCTCAGCCATGGGGCTCGATCGCATAGGGGCTGTCAGGGGACAGGGGTTTGGCTTCAACAGGGGCCGGGGCAGGTCCATGCGGCGGCGACTCAGCCGAGCCCCTCAGCGGCGGGGCCGGATTGTGGACCTTCGCCTGGCCTTGAGCCTTCTTGCCCTTGGCGATATCCGGCGCAAAGGAGATCTGCAGGTCATGGGCGGTGGTGGGGGGATCGAGGATGGCCAGGGCAAAGTGCCTTGTCTCGCCCGGCGGCACGAGGGGGTCGGCGGGGCGGGCGATCTTGCTGACGATGGTCTTGCCCGTCTTGTCCAACAGCTCGATCTTCAGCGGCGGGGTCAGGATGGGGTGATCCTCGACATTGCGGATCATGCCGGAAATCGACAGAGCCGCGTGCCCGTCCTGCAAGGCAGGCTCGGCGCGTGATCCTTCGATCACCAGTCCCAGGGTGTTCACCGGCAGCCCCGCCAGGGCATAGGCCTTGGCCGCGCCTGGCACGATCCCGACCACATTGACCCGGAATACCACCGCCAAGCCAAAGACCAGGGCCAGGACCGCCGTCATGCCAGCCCAGACGATGCCATGGGTCGCGGCCTCGCGGACCCTGCGACTGGTCTCAACCTTGGCTCGGATCGCCTTGGGCAGTTCACCACCCGGCAGGTCTCGGATCGCGGGGGTCTCAGGCTCTGACGGGGTCGCCTCGCGACCCAGCGCGCCCTCGTCCGGCGACAGCTCCAGCTCCAGGGGGGCCTCAGGCTTGGCCGTCCAGCGGTGGCCACAGGAGGCGCACTTCACCGTGCGGCCTTCCGGGGCGATCTTGCGATCGTCCACGAAATAGCTGGTGGTGCAGTCTGGGCAGGTGAGGATCATGTGACCGGTATTGGACTCTGAACCCGAACAATTGCTTTAGGCCGACCCAAGCTAGGCCGCTATTGGAGCCTCTCAGGCAGGAAAGGGGGAACCCATCCTGCCCCGCCCGGAAGGCGCGCGAATCCAATGCTTAGCCTTATCGCGATTCCCAGCCCTTGGGACTTGCCAGACAACGAATTTCGATAGCTTGCCAGGAACGCCGAACGATTCGTGTTCTGGGCGAGTTCATCGTCCAACCAGGCGCTCGGATTGGCGTGGTTCTGCTGGCGCATCGGGCGGGCATAGGGTAGCCGATGGAGACGTCCTGATCGGTCTCCACCGCTGGCTCAGGCGCGCAACAGGTTCCAGCAGGCCGCCGGTTTCGGTCCCATGTCCACCCAACCCAATGCCGAGACATCGCCCCAGGCCATCCTGGCCTTTGACGACGTGTCGATGCGCTATGGGCGCGGTCCAGAGACCCTCAAGAACCTGACCTTCAGCCTGACGCCAGGCTCCTTCCACTTCCTCACCGGCGCATCGGGGGCGGGCAAGAGTTCACTGCTCAAGCTGATCTACCTGGCGGCCAAGCCGTCCAGGGGTGTGATCCACCTGTTTGGCCAGGAGGTCGCCGCCGTGCCGCTGGCGGAAAAGCCACTCCTGCGTCGGCGCATCGGGGTGGTGTTTCAGGAGTTCCGGTTGCTGGAGCACATGAGCGCCTTCGACAACGCCGCCCTGCCCCTGAGGATCGCCGGGGCCAAGCCCGACAGCTATCGCCAGGACGTGGCCGAACTGCTGACCTGGGTCGGATTGAGAAGCCGCATGCATGCCATGCCAGCCACCCTGGCCGGCGGCGAAAAGCAGCGCCTGGCCATTGCGCGCGCCGTGGTCAACCGCCCTGACATCCTGCTGGCCGACGAGCCCACGGGGAATGTCGATCATGAGATGGCCTTGAGAATCCTGCGCCTGTTTGTGGAGCTCAATCGCCTGGGCACCACGGTGCTGATCGCCACCCATGACCAGGACCTGGTGGCCCGCTCTGGCAAGCCGGTCCTGCATCTGGAGGAGGGCCGCCTGACTCGCCTGTCTCCCTCGGAGATCGCAAGGTGAGCGCGTTCGATCCCGGCCGCTGGAAACCCGCGCCCTTCCTGCCCGAGGCCGACGCCCGGGATGGATCCCTCACCTTCGTGGTGGCCACCCTCTGCTTCCTGGCCTGCCTGACGGCCCTCAGCGTCCTGGCCACCGATCGCGCCGCGCGGGGCTGGAGCGATCAACTGAACGGCCAGGCCACGGTGATCGTCCGCCCGAAGGGGGCCGAGACCCCCGACAGCGCTGCGGCCCGCGCCGCTGAGGCACTCTCGGGCCTGCCGGGGGTGGGCGAGGTTCGCGCCCTGGAGAAAGAAAAGGCCGAGGCCCTGGTGGCTCCCTGGCTGGGGGACAGCGCCGACCTTGAGGACCTGCCAGTGCCGCGCCTGGTGAGTGTGGATCTCAATCGCGACGCCCCTGCCACCACCCAGGCCATGGAAAAGGTCCTGAAGGCCCAGGGCCTGGACGCCGTGGTGGATGATCACTCGGTCTGGCTCAAGGACATCCAGCGGGCCGCAGGCTTTGCCCGGTGGATCGGCATTGCGGTCTTTGCCCTGATCGCGGCGGCGGCCGGGGCCGTGGTGGCCTTCGCCACCCGCGCAGGCCTCACCGCCCGGCATGAGGTGGTGGAGGTTCTGCATCTTGCCGGCGCCGAGGACAACTTCATCGCCCGCCTCTTCCAGATGCGATTTGCGCGAATGGCGGCCTTGGCGGGCTTGTACGGAGCCGGTGGCGCGGCAATCATGGGGGCGACACTGCGTCTCCTGGGAGGAGGTCAGGGCGTGACCCCCGTGCTGCCCATCGCCTGGACCGATCTGCTGGCCGTCCTGCCCTGTCCCTTGGCGGCGGGCCTGGTGGCTGCGGTCGCCGCGCGGGTCACCGCCCAGGCCCTGATCGCGAAGATGACATGAAGAGCCTGGCAGCCCTGCTGGTGGTGGCCCTGATCTGGATCTGCGGCCTCCTGACCTTCACCGCCCGCATCGAGACCTCCACCCCGCCGGTCGAGCCGGCGCGGGCTGACGGCATCGTGGCCTTGACGGGCGCAGGGTCCAACGAACGTCTGACCGCCGCCGTCAACCTGCTGGAGGACGGCAAGGCCGCACGGATGCTGGTGTCAGGGGTCAATCCCGAGGCCAGCCGCGAAGACATCCGCGCTGTCAGCAAGGCGGTGCGCCGGCTCTATGACTGCTGCGTGGACCTGGACTTCACCGCCGCTGACACCGTCGGCAATGCCCGCGAGACCGCCGACTGGGCGCGCAAGATGGGCTATCACAGCCTGATTGTGGTCACCGCCGATTACCACATGCCCCGCGCCATGCTGGAACTTCGGGCCACCATGCCCGACGCCGATCTGCACCCCTATCCCGTTGCAACAAAGGTGATTGACGCCAAACGCTGGTGGCGCACGCGGGGCGGGGCGCGGCTGATGGTGGTGGAGTACTCGAAGTATCTGGCGATCCTCGGTCGCGAGGCGGTGCGGGGTCTGGGACCCAGAGGCTGAGGCTGGGTTGCGCGGGCGGGCCGGGCCCTATATTGTAAGGAAATTCCTTGCCGGAGCCCCACCATGATTACCAGCAAGCTCACATCGAAATCACAAACCACCATTCCCCAGTCTGTCCGGATCGCTCTGCAATTGCGCGCGGGTGATGAGATTGTCTATGCCATCGAAGGTGGTCGAGTGTTGCTGACCAAGCATCGGGCCGGTGGGCTCGAGGACCCGTTCGGAACCTTCAGCGAATGGAATAGCGAGGCGGACCGGAACGCCTATGCCGACCTTTAGACAAGGCGACGTCGTCAGGGTTCCCTTTCCCTATACCGACCGAAGCACGCGGCAGTTCCGCCCCGCCGTGGTCGTTTCTGAGACCCAGCATGGCCCGGACGACGCGTTGCTCTGGGTTGTGATGGTCACCAGTGCGCCCAATCGGCCCTGGCCAAACGATGTCTCGCTTGCGACCCACTATGCTGAAGCTGGGCTGCCGGCGCCGTCGATCATCCGCCCCGCCAAGATTGCCACCATCGACGCCGCCAACGCCGAACCGATTGGCAAGATCGGACCCGAGCTGACTCGGCAGGTCCTCCATCAGGTCCTCAGCCTCCTGGGATCTCGCGGCTCGGAGTAGGGCCAGACCTTCGACGCCGGATACGGCTGAGGGCTTCAGGCGTGATGCCCAGATAGGAGGCAATCGTGTACTGCGGCACGCGACGGGCGACTTCGGGTCGCATCTCAACGAACCGTCGGTACCGCGCGGCAGGCGACAGTTTCAGGAGGCTGGCGGTTCGTCTCTGACTTCCGGCCAGGGCCGCCTCCATCATCCGCCGACCGAACCGCTCAAAGCCATGGTCGGCATCATAGGCCGCCATCATCGCGGCCAGCGGAATGACGATCACCTCGGATGCCTCCAGGGCGTTGATGTTTTGGAGGCTCGGCGCTCCGCTCGTCAGGGCAAAGACATCGGCGACAAAGGTCCCCTCGTCGAAGAACTGACCTGTGTGTTCCACTCCGTCGGCCAAGTAGTAATAGCGGAGCAGACCCGACCTGACGAAGAAGATGGCCTCACCAGGATCGCCCTCGCGCAGGAGGTGCTGGCCCTTGGTCAGGGTGCGCTCGTGTAGAGCCCCCATAAACGTGGCCTCCGCTGTGGGGTGGGGCTTTAGGGGGGCGGCGCCCCGCAGCATCGCCGCCCTCAGCGTCAAAAGATCCACCCGATCCCCGCATCGCCACCGGCCCCCAGTTGGGCAAGGCGACCATCCAGCCATTTGGATCGTCCTCCAACAAGTTTTCAGGTCAGGTCCGCGAGTCGCATCCGCAGGCGTGACCCGCAGGCTCTCAGGCCTTGCGAGCGGGCCTTAGGCACCACAGGCCGATGCCAAGGAGGGTCGCGAGCCAGACGATGTTACTCAAGGTCAGGACAGGCCCAAGATCCACTCCGAACCAGGCCGGGATTGAGCCCAGCAACAAAAGGCCCGAGACGAAGGCCAGGCCGCCGAGAACCTTTGGCACAGAC
>JANPAO010000449.1:0-2727 GCA_031429955.1 Phenylobacterium sp.
GCCGACCCCGCGCCGGACGGGACGGCGCCCAACAACTGGCTCTCGGTATTCGGCGGCCCGGCCTGGGCCTATCAGCCGGCCCGGCGGCGGCACTATCATCACAAGTTCCTGCGCCAACAGCCCAAGCTGAACTGGCGCGACCCCCAGGCCAAGGCCGCCGCCATCGGCGTGCTGGACTACTGGCTGGCCAAGGGGATCGACGGGTTCCGACTGGACGTGGCCGGGACCTTTCTGCACGACGACGCCCTGACCGATAATCCGGCCGTCCCCGCCGCCGAGCGCACCCGCCATCACTGGGCCCATGCCAGCGAGATGCAGCGCCATTTCCACGACAGCAACCTGCCGCAGAATATCCCGCTGCTGGACGAAATCCGCACCCGCGTCGATGCCTATGGGGACCGCTTCGTGTTTGGCGAGTTTTCCGAAGAAGAGGAGCGCTGCGGGGCCTATTGCACGCCGGAAGAGGGGCTGCACTCAGCCTATACCTTCGTCCTGCTGCATGCCCGCAAGCTGAACCCGCAGATCTTCCGCGACCATTTCGAGACCCTGGCGCGGCATCCCGGGCACTGGCCCTGCATCTCGTTCTGCAACCATGACATCGGCCGCACGGTCACTCGGTTCGGTGGCGGGG
Organism: Phenylobacterium sp.; assembly: GCA_031429955.1. Lineage (GTDB taxonomy): Bacteria > Pseudomonadota > Alphaproteobacteria > Caulobacterales > Caulobacteraceae > Phenylobacterium. The sequence continues at coordinate 632 of JANPAO010000449.1, forward strand.
AGGCCATTGCCCGGCTGATGCTGGCCCTGCTGCTCAGTCTCAAGGGGACGACCCTGCTCTATCAGGGCGAGGAACTGGGGCTGCCCCAGGCCCAGACCCTGACCCGGACCGAGATCCGCGACCCGGTGGGCGACCTCTATTGGCCGGTGGGCAAGGGCCGCGATGGCTCGCGCACCCCCATGCCGTGGGCACCAGGGGACAATCTCGGCTTCTCCACCGCCAAGCCGTGGCTGCCCAGCGCGGCGGAGCACCGGGACCTGACGGTGGCGGCCCAGGCGGAAGATCCGGACTCGGTACTCGCCTTTTCCAAGGCCCTGATCGCGTTGCGGAAGGGCTCGGCCGCCCTGACGCGCGGCGAGATCGAGATGCTGCCAGCCTCCGAAACCGTCCTGGCCTTTACCCGGACACAGGGGGCAGAGCAGGTGCTCTGCCTGTTCAACATGGGCAGCGAGGTTACAGTGTTTGAGGAAGACGGCCTGGTGGGCCAGGCCGAACCCCTGCCAGGGTCAGCGGCGTCGATGGCGGTCGATGGCCAAATTGCGCTGCCGGCCTACGGCATGGCCTTCATCCGTCGGCCCTGAACAGCTACAAGGTCCCCATGCCTGACGACGCCCCGGCCCGAAAGACCTCTGCTGACGCCAAGTTCGGGCGCGGCTTCCTGGCCGACATCTGGTACTTCGCCGCCCTGTCGAGCGACCTGAAACCCGGTAAGCTGGCGCGCTACGAGCTGCTGGGCGAGCCCGTGCTACTGTATCGCGATCGGGCGGGTGCGGCGCACGCCATCAAGGACATCTGCCCACACCGGGCCGCACCGCTGTCGGCGGGAACCCTGACCACCGAGGCCGATGGCCGCGAAGTGGTGGCCTGTCCCTATCATGGCTGGCGGTTTGGCGGCGACGGGGTCTGCACCGCCATCCCCTCCCTGGTGGCCGAACAGGCGATGGAGACCCAACGTATCCGGGTGCGGAGCTATGTCGTGGCCGAGAGCCAGGGCATGGTGTTCGTCTGGATCAGCGCAGATGCCCGAGGCGAAGCTATCCCCAGCGAACCCCCGCCGGTCTTTGAGGGCGTGGTGGGCGGCAAGCCCAAGCTGGTGGATCGTTTGGTGTTTGACGCCCATATCGACCATGCGGTGGTGGGCCTGATGGACCCTGCCCATGGCCCCTATGTCCACTCCCAGTGGTGGTGGCGCTCGGCCAAGAGCCAGCACGACAAGGCCAAGCGCTTCGAACCCCGGGAAGCGGGGTTTGCCATGGTCCGCCATGAACCCTCGAAGAACAGCCGGGCCTACGCCATCCTCGGCGGCGAGCCCCTGACCGAGATCACCTTCCGCATTCCGGGGCTGCGCTGGTAGCATGTGACGGTGGGTCGCCATCAGGTGCTGTCCCTCACCTGCCTGACGCCGCTGTCGGAGACCAAGACCCAGATCACCCAGATCGTCTGGTCCGACCACCCGGCCTTCTTCTTCCTCAAGCCCTTCGTGGCCTGGGGCGCACGGATCTTCCTGCGCCAGGACGGCGACATGGTGAACCTGCAGAACCAGGGCCTGCGCTACGACCCCTCCCTGCTGTGGATCGACGACGCCGACCGCCAGGCCAAGTGGTATCAACAGCTCAAGCGCGAATGGACCGCCAGCCGCAAGGCCGGGCGCGCCTTCCGTAACCCCGTGGAGCCCGCCATTCTGAAGTGGCGTAGCTGATCGGTACGAGGCACTTGCGACGGAGGCTGGATCGCACCGACGCCCTGAGCCATGATCGTAGACTCGACGTGGCGACCCGATCGCCCGGCCTTTGACGGACGCGCCATGCCCAGTTTCTCCTCCGACGGCCTGACCTTGGCCTATGACGATATCACTCCCGCCGGAGGGGCTGCCCGCACCATCGTCCTGGTGCATGGGTTTGCCTCCAATCGTTTGGAGGGGTGGCGTCGGACCGGTTGGTACGCGGCCTTTGAGCGGCGGCGCATCCGCTGCATTGCCCTAGACCAGCGCGGCCATGGCGAAAGCGCAAAGCCCCACGACTCCGAGGCCTACCTTCGCGCCCGGATGGCTGGCGATCTGCTGGCCCTGCTGGACCACCTGGACCTGCCCCATGCCG
>JANPAO010000450.1:0-7658 GCA_031429955.1 Phenylobacterium sp.
AGCAACGCCTGCTGCGCGCCGCAGAGCGCCAGGCGCAGGACAATGTGGTCAAGCTGGCCGATCGCCGCAAACCGGCGACGGCACCCCGGTCTCCCCTGAAGTTGGCCTGGCCCACCTGGGCCTCGCCTGTGGCTCTGGTCATGGCCGGACTGATGGGGGGCTATTTCCTGTCCCAGCAGGCGGCGGGCGAGGTTACCGCCGGCATGGACGGGGCTCTGGTGGCGCAATCACGCCTGGCCAGGACCCTGGACAGCAACCTTGCAGGGACCACGGGTCCGATCCAGATCGGCCACAGTTTCAAGGCGACGGATGGCCGCTATTGCCGAACCTTCCAGGTTCCCGCTCGCCGTGTCGCAGGCGTCGCCTGCCGTGAGGGGCCCCGTTGGATCGTCCGCGCCTTCATCGACACGCCTGCCCCCGGCAAGGTCTTCGATGGTCGGCCTACCATCTCGGTCACCGCCCCTGCGATCCTGGCCGCGGCCGATGCCATGACCGAGGGGCCACCCCTCGATCGCCAGAGCGAAATCGCCGCCAAGGCCCGGCGCTGGCGCGACTGACCAACACCAGATGCGCCCCTTCTGGGAGAGGTGCCCTCCCACTCCTCTCGGAACGTCTTGGTCGGGCTTGTCCCGACCACCCATGATCTCCGCATCGGGGGATGGGTGGAACGGTGCCGCTGTTGACCCTTACGTCGCCACGGAGATCATGGGTCCTCGGGACAAGGCCCGAGGAAGACGTTCGGGGGTAGGGGCACCCCAGATGCACCCCCTCTGGGCTACCGAATGCACACAATTGAGCCGGTTGGATTGGGATTGAGGGCCAGCCAAACAATCACTGCAATTTCATTCGCTTGTCCCCGTTTGTCCTTCTCCCACAGGGGGAGAAGGGAGAGTGGGGCAATTCCTTGCCCTTCGCAGAGAGCTCGACAGATCCCACACATGCGAACGGCCGGCCCCTTGCGGGACCGGCCGTTCCATTGTCGGACCGCTCAGCGGTCCCGCAACCTGAAGCGCTTACGCGCGGACCTCGTAAGCGGAGGCCCAAGCCACGGTTTCCACCTGCGGATGAAGACAATGAGACACTGGGTCACCTCCTTTCAGTTGTTGAACAAGACCCCGACTATGGGACTGATTTGCCCGAACCGCAAATACTGTTGAGGGACCCCGCTTTTGCGGCGCGGAAGTCGGGGGAACAGCCGAACTAAATTGTCGTCGACCCTTGCGCGGAGCGTTTCCGTGGTGGTCGTTCCATCGATCCTGTGCCGGATGTTGGGCTTGCGGGCTGGACACGAAGCTCACGAAGAAAGCAAAGGACACAAAGGAGCGGGAGAAGCGGCGACGTGGTCTCAAAACCGTCGAGCCGCTAACGCGCCTCCAAGACGCGCAGCGTCGGATAGATCTGAATCGCTCAGACCCTCGCCTGGGCCTGCGGATGACCTTCCACCTCGCCCGGTGAGGACAGACGCCTCGATCAGTCTTACTTCGTGTCCTTCGCGCCTCTTTGTGAGCTTCGTGTCCTAAGCTTGCTGCGCTTCAGGGGCGCGGGGCGACCGGCTTTCCCTACCGTCGCCCGCCCGGCTGGGGCTCATGGCGGCTGGGCCGGCGACGGAGGTCGGTGACCGGGACCGACAGCTTGTCCAGCGCCTCGATCATGGCCGCATAGCCCCCTGCCACCGCCGGATCGAAGGCGGCCCAGTCGCGAATTTCCACCCCCGTGACCTCCGGGGTCACCAGCACGTCGGTGGCATCTCGCGCCGCCATCAGGTCGCGCCCGGTGGAGACGGTCGCCGCCCGCATCAGCAGGGAGACAATTGGCGGCCCCTTGCGCCATTCCCCCGACAGGATCCAGCGCCAGACCGAGGAGGGGCGGGCGACGTCGGCGGCGGTAATCGAGCGACCCCGGGACACATCGATGCCGATGATCGGTCCCAGCTCATTGATCCGCATCACGTCGGCGGGGAAGTTCTTCATCACCGCCCCATCCACCAGCACGTCATTGTTCAGGGTGGCGGGCGGCAGGATGCCGGGCAGGGAAATCGTGGCCCTCAGGGCATCGCGCAGCAGGCCCCGGCGATGAAGTTGATAGGTGCCGGTGGTCAGGTTTGAGGACAGGCAAAAGAACGGCAACCACATGTCGGCGATCTGCACCTCACCGAAATGCTCGGCCAGCCGCTCGCGAACCTTCTCCCCCCGGGTCATGGCCAGCAGGGGGATGGCAATGTCGTCCAGTGGGCTGGTGTCGACGAAGGCGGCACGAATGCGTCGCTCCATCTCCACATTGTCCCAACCCAGGCCGACCCCGGCGGCAATGATCGCCCCCATGGAAACCCCGCCGACAAAGTCGATGGGCACTTTGCGCTCGTTTAGGGCCTGGATGGCGCCGATATGGGCATAGGCCCGAGCACCGCCCCCTGACAGCACAAGCCCCACCGCCTGGCCAGTCAGGATTCGGGCGATGCGGGCAACATCCCCGCCGTGCTCACGGCGCATATGGAACAGTCGGGCGGGCCGGGCGACATCCATCCAGGCTTCAGAGCCTTGTGGCGCGGCGGCATCGCGCTTCTGCACCAGAATCAGATCCACCAGGTTCTGGGTCTGCAGCGGCTCATTGGCGTGGAGCAGGGTCGGGGGCGGGGCCACGTCGCCGCGGCCCACCCGGAATAGCCGATCCACCTGCCGACCCACCACCTGGCGCCAGCCAGGATCGGCGGCCTCGGCGCAATAGAGAACAAAGTCATAGTCGGACTCCACCTCAGAGAACCACTCGGTGGGCGCGTGCTGGGCTTCTGACCCGACGACGGTGACGGAGTAGCCGAGCTTGCCGATCTCACGGGCGATGCGGTCCACCAGGGGGCGTAGCATCACCGGCTCACCGATGGTGACGAAGCCGAAGACCGACGACACCCCCATGGAAACCTTGGTGGCCGCCTGCCGGCTGCGCAGGATCATCAGCCGCGCCAACTCCACCATCACGGAAGGGTCATTGTCGCAGGCGTCGAAGAACACGTCGCGGGGCAGGGAGAAGATCTCCGAATCACGTAGGGCCACCACATGTCCCGAGTGCGGCATCCCAGAGATCAGCGACATCTCACCCGCCGGCTCACCGGGTCGGATCACGCCAAGGAACTGAGGCTCATGGCCTTCTTCCCGCCGGAAGGCTCCCAGGCGTCCAGCCCTTACGAAATAGAGCTTGTCGGCCGGTTCCCCCGCATTGAACAGGGTGGCACCGCCGGGCAGGGAGAACCAGGCGGCCTCACCTTGAGCCCGCTCGTCCTCGAACAGGCGGGCAAGAGCGGTGTCGGTTGAGAGTCCGGGGAGGTTGGCCACGGAGGGGGAGCCTAGAGCGCGTTCCGAAAAGTGGGAACCGGTTTTCGGATTAAGCGCGCGACCAAGCAAAGACCGGCGCGTTCCGAAAAGTGGGAACCGGTTTTCGGATTAAGCGCGCGACCAAGCAAAGACCGGCGCGTTGGTCGTGTCCCTGGACGTGGTGTAACTGAACGCTGAGCTGGCCCAAACCTACCCCCACGCCGTCATCCCGGTTTTCGCCGCAGGCGGAAGACCGGGACCCATACGCACCGATCTATCCTGCAAACCCCGCGCCTATCAGTCCCGGATAAGGCTTCGCCTTTCCGGGATGACGCTGTTGTTTGTGTGCATCCGCTCGCCCGACTGACGTGGATTGGTGACTTCGGAACGCGCTCCAGAACAAAATCCTGGAGCGGGAAGCTGACTCCGCCGGTCGGCGACCCGCTCTAGCCTGCGTTGCCCGCCCCGGCTATCTCTTGCGCATGCCCAAGCTCAAGTCCGCCATCGATACCCAGGGTGAGGCCTTCGCGGCCAACCAGAAGGTCAACCGCGCCCTGGTGGCGCAGCTGCACCAACGCACCGCCCAGGCTGCGCTCGGCGGCCCCGACGCCGCCCGCACGCGACACACCGAGCGTGGCAAGCTGCTGCCGCGCGACCGGGTCATGCGCCTGCTGGATGCCGGATCGCCCTTCCTGGAGGTGGGCGCGCTCACGGCCTACGGCCTCTATGACGGCGAGGCCCCAGGGGCGGGCCTGATCACGGGGGTCGGGAGGGTCTCGGGCCGCGAGGTGATGATCCTGGCCAACGACGCCACGGTGAAGGGCGGGGCCTATTTCCCGATGACCGTGAAAAAGCACCTGCGCGCCCAGGAAGTGGCGATGCAGAACCGGCTGCCCTGCATCTATCTGGTGGACTCCGGCGGGGCCAACCTGCCTCATCAGGCCGAGGTGTTCCCCGACCGCGATCACTTTGGCCGGATCTTCTTCAACCAGGCCCGGATGAGCGCCGACGGCATCGCCCAGATCGCCTGCGTGATGGGCTCCTGCACCGCCGGCGGGGCCTATGTCCCGGCCATGAGCGACGAGACCGTCATTGTGCGCGGCACAGGCGAGGAGAGCCAGGGCACGATCTTCCTGGGCGGTCCGCCCCTGGTGAAGGCTGCCACCGGTGAGGTGATCAGTGCCACCGAGCTGGGCGGGGCCGACACCCATGGCCGACGCTCGGGGGTCGTGGATCATGTCGCCGTTGACGATGAGCATGCCCTACAGATCGTCCGCGCCATCGTCGCCAACCTGAATACCGCCAAACCGAACCAGGTGGTTTTGGCCGAGCCACGTGCTCCAGCCTTTGATCCAGAGGACCTCTACGGCATCATCCCCACCGATGTGCGCGCGCCCTATGATGTTCGCGAGGTGATCGCCCGCATCGTGGATGGATCGGACTTCGACGAGTTCAAAGCTCTCTACGGCACCACCCTGGTCACCGGCTTCGCCCGGATTTGGGGTCAGCCGGTGGCGATCCTGGCCAACAATGGGGTGCTGTTTTCCGAGAGTGCCCTGAAGGGGGCCCACTTCATCGAACTGGCCTGCAAGCGCGGCATCCCCCTGGTGTTCCTGCAGAACATCTCGGGCTTCATGGTGGGCGGCCGCTACGAGGCCGGAGGCATCGCCAAGGATGGCGCCAAGCTGGTGACGGCGGTGGCCTCGGCCGAGGTGCCCAAGTTCACGGTGCTGATCGGTGGCTCCTTCGGGGCGGGTAACTATGGCATGTGTGGCCGGGCCTATTCACCGCGCTTTCTGTGGACCTGGCCCAACAGTCGGATCAGCGTCATGGGCGGCGAGCAGGCCGCCAGCGTCCTGGCCACCATCCGCCGCGATGGTGTCGAGGCCAGGGGCGGGGATTGGCCCGCCGCCGAGGAGGAGGTCTTCAAGGCTCCGATCCGCGACCGCTATGAGACCGAGGGCGACCCCTATTTCGCCACCGCCCGTCTTTGGGACGACGGCATCATCGACCCCGCCCAGACCCGCGATGTCCTGGGCCTGTCGATTTCGGCGGCGCTCAATGCGCCGATTGCCGAGACCCGGTTTGGGATACTCCGTATGTGATCGGGGGTCTTCAGTGGCCCAGCAGGGCGCGACCAATGTCACCGACGAAGACGCCCAGGCTGATGCTGGTGGCCATGACCCCGAGGATCAGGGCGAGGTTTGCGGTCCGACGGCGGGCAACAGTGGCCCGCACGGGACGGGCGGCGGCGGGTCTGCTGAGCGCCTGGGTCTGTTGAGTCATCGGCATGGTGTCCATCCTTGCCTGCAGCGGTGGGGGGCAATCGCCGCAGAAGTCTTCAGTGGCGGCTATGTGGTCGAGAGCGCCGGCCAGGGCAACGTTTTTGTGACCCGTGAATTGGCATTGCTGTGACGAAAGCGCAGAATCGACCCCGGACCTGCGAGGCCACGCCCTGACTTTGATCCAGGTCAAAGTCAGAGCAAGGCTGCCATGCCTCTATCGCCCATCCCCCATTGAGGTTTCCATGACCAATCCCATCGCCGACCCCCTGGTTGAGGTCCACGACAGCGACATCGACCCCGAACTTGTGCAGATCGAGGCCAGCCCGGAAGGGATCGTGACGGTCACAATCAACCGACCTGAGCGCCGCAACGCCTTCGATGCTCGGTTGATCGCCGCCCTGCATGAGGCCTTTGAGACCCTGCGGGGCGCGGAGGGCGTGCGGGTGGTTTTCCTGCGGGGTGCCGGGGGTACCTTTAGCGCGGGCGCGGACCTGGACTGGATGCGGGCGGCTGCTGACCGGAGCGAGAGCGACAACCGCGACGATGCGCTGCAGATGGCGCACATGTTCAAGAGCCTGTGGGATATTCCGGCCCTGACCGTCGCCCTGGTCGAGGGTGGTGCCTTTGGGGGCGGGGCCGGCCTGGCGGCTGCCTGCGACATGGCCATTGCCACAGCCGACGCCAAGTTCAGCTTCTCTGAGGTGCGGCTGGGCCTGATCGCCGCCACCATCAGTCCCTATGTCGTGGGGGCCGTAGGGCCTAGGACGGCGCGAGCCCTGTTTGCCACGGGCTCGGTGTTTGACGCCGCCCACGCCGAGAAGGTCGGCCTGCTGACCGAGGTGGTGGCGAACGGCGCAGCCCTCGATCTGGCCCGCGACCGCATCGCCGCCCAGATGATGGCCTGCGCGCCGGGGGCCGTGGCAGACTCCAAACGTCTGGTGGAGGAGGTGGCCTATCGCCCCGTCGAGAGCCTGCTTGAGGAAACCGCCAAGCGCATCGCCCGCGCCCGCGTCGGCCCCGAGGGTCAGGAGGGAGTCCGGGCTTTCCTGGAAAAGCGCAAGCCGACCTGGGCGCTCTGACACCCTGGCAGGACTCTCTGCAGGCATCTAGGATCAGGTCATGATCAAGTCTGTTCTCGTCGCCAATCGCGGTGAAATCGCCCGCCGGGTCTTCCAGACCGCCCGCCGCATGGGGATCGCCACCGTGGCGGTCTATTCCGAGGCCGACGCTGAGGCGCTCCATGTGCGGGAGGCCGGCCAGGCCGTGCTCATCGGCCCGGCCCCGGCGCGCGAGAGTTATCTGGTGGGCGAGCGTGTCATCGCTGCAGCCCTGGAAACCGGGGCCGAAGCCATCCATCCTGGCTACGGCTTCCTTTCGGAAAACGCCGCCTTTGCCGAGGCTGTCATGGCCGCAGGCCTGGTTTGGATCGGCCCGCCCCCCGAAGCCATTCGATCCATGGGATTAAAAGATTCCGCTAAAGCATTGATGTATAAAGCTAAGGTTCCCGTCACGCCGGGCTACCTCGGTGACGACCAAGCCGCAGAACAACTTCAGAAAGCGGCTGAACTTGTCGGCTTCCCGGTCCTCATCAAGGCCGTGGCCGGCGGCGGCGGCAAGGGTATGCGCCGGGTCGACCAGGTCGCCGACTTCGCCTCTGCCCTGGCCTCCTGCCAGCGCGAAGCCGCCGCCGCCTTCGGCGACGACCGTGTGCTGATCGAGAAATACGTCAACCGGCCCCGCCACATCGAGGTGCAGATCTTCGGCGACAGCCATGGCCAGGTGGTCCATCTCTTCGAGCGCGACTGCTCCCTCCAGCGCCGGCATCAGAAGGTCATCGAGGAAGCGCCAGCCCCCGGCATGAGCCCCGAAACCCGCGCCGCCGTCACTGAGGCCGCCGTCAAGGCCGCCTGCGCCGTGAACTATGTGGGGGCCGGCACGGTAGAGTTTATCGCCGACGCCAGCGAGGGCCTGCGCCCTGACCGCATCTGGTTCATGGAGATGAACACCCGCCTCCAGGTGGAGCACCCGGTCACCGAAGCCGTGACGGGGGTCGACCTTGTCGAGTGGC
>JANPAO010000451.1:0-6630 GCA_031429955.1 Phenylobacterium sp.
TGGAGCCGCCGTTCACATTGTACTTCTCAGGATCGATGCCCAGTTGGTCGCGGGCATAGAGGCACTGGGAGGCGAAGGCCTCGTTCAGTTCCCACAGGTCGATGTCATCGATCTTCAGACCGTGACGCTCCAGCAGGCGCGGGATGGCGAACACCGGGCCGATGCCCATTTCGTCGGGCTCGCAACCGGCAACAGCCCAACCCCGGAAGGCACCCATGGGGGTAAGGCCGGCCTTTTCGGCGGCCTTACTGTCCATGACCACCACGGCGGCTGCGCCGTCGGAGAGCTGGCTGGCATTGCCAGCCGTGATGAACTTGCCCTCGCCGCGAACCGGCGGCAGCTTCTGAAGGCCCTCAAGGCTGGTGTCGGGACGGTTGCACTCGTCGCGATCGACCACGGCATCGACGACGGACTCTTCCTTGGTCTCCTTGTTGACCACCTTCATCTTGGTGGTCACCGAGACGATTTCGTCGGTGAACTTGCCGGCCTGTTGGGCGGCCGCCATCCGGCGCTGGGATTCCAGGGAGTATTCGTCCTGGGCTTCGCGGCTGACCTTGTAGCGCTCGGCGACGATGTCGGCGGTGTCGATCATCGGCATGAAGATGGCCGGGAAGTGCTCCGGAATCCGGGGATCAACCCCGCCCATGGCGCCGCCACCTGGCATGCTGATGGACTCCACCCCGCCGGCGACCACCGCATCGGCCCCGTCATTGCGGACATAGTTGGCCGCGGTGGCGATGGTGTTCAGCCCCGAGGAGCAGAAGCGATTGACCGTCACACCCGAGGTGGTGATGGGCAGGCCGGCCAGCAGACCCACCTGGCGGCCCAGATTGGCCCCGCCGTGGGCCACATTGCCGATGATGCAATCTTCAATGGCCGAGGGGTCCAGACCCGAGCGCGCCACGGCGTGCTGCACGGCGTGGCCGCCGATGGTCATGGTGGGGGTCATGTTGAAGCCCCCGCGGCCCGCCTTGGCCAAGCCTGTACGGGCGTAGGAAACGATTACGGCTTCGCGTGTCATGAAAATTATCCTCCCATAAAAAAATGCCCACGCGGGTCCAAATGGCCTGCCGCGCGGGTCAGATCGTTGGCAACCTTTGCATCCCGCCGTGGAAATGGCTAGAGCGTGGCGCGCAACGTCTTGCGCCTTCGGCTCGCCCGAAGCGGGAAATGACGCGCCTTTGTGATTGTTTCAGGTGGCGCCCCCTGACGCGGGCGGGTTCAAGCCAGGGGCTCGGTTGGACGACAGATTTTGACTTCGAGGATTGGGCGATGACGCAGGAAACTCTGACCCGCAATCTGCGTTCCTTCCGCACGATAGTGCTCGTGCTGACGGCATCGCTCGTCCTGGCCGCCTGCGGCAACCGCACGGGGGCCGAGCATCCCCCCGAACCCGGCGATCAGGCGGTGGCCAAGGTGGATGGCCGCACGGTCTGGTCCTCTGACGTCAAGCGAGAGGCTGTGGCCCAGGGCTTGATCGGCGAGGGCGAGCCGCTGGATATCTCCTCGGACCTGTTCCGCCGGGTGATGGACGAGGTGGTGGATCAGAAACTGCTGGCCAGCGAGGCGCTGAAGCGCAAGCTGGACAAGGACCCCGCCGCCCAGCGCCGGCTGGCTGCGGCCCGCGAGCGCATCCTGGGCGACATGCTGGTGGAAAGCACCGTCTCCGATGCCGTCAACGAGAACGCCATCCGTGGCCTCTATCAGGAGCAGCTCAAGCTCGCCAAACAGTCGGAGGAGTTGAAGGCCCGCCAGATCGTCGTGGCGAGCCTGGCGGAGGCCGATGCCGTCAAGAAGCTGTTGGCCACCGGTGCCTCCTTTGAGGCCCTGGCCATGGAACGCTCCACCGATGCGGCCACCCGCTTCAACGGCGGTGACCTCGGATATTTCACCACCGATGTCATGCCCGAGGCCTATGACGCCAATCTCAAGATCGCCAAGGCGGGCCAGATCATCGGCCCCTTCGAGATCGAGGGCGGCTGGGCCCTGGTCAAGGTCGAGGACCGGCGGTTGGAACAACCCATCACCCTAGAGGCCGCCCGGCCCCAGATCGTGCGCTTCCTGACCTATGATCAGGTGCGCGACCTGCTGGAAAAGCTGCGGTCACGGTCCAAGATCCAGACCCTGATCCGGCCGCCCCAGGATGTGCCCGGCGCGCCGAAGGAACCGGCCAGCGCACCGCCTGCGGCCCCTGCGACCGCAGCCGCAGCCCCTGCGGCTGGTACCCCGACACAGGCCGCGCCCGCCACCACCGGGGCCCCCAAGCCTGCCACCCCGGCGGCCAAGCCGGCGGCTCCGGCCAAGGTCGTCAAGCCGTGACCCGACCCCCCGCCAAGCGTCCTGCGGCGAAGGCCGGACCCACCCGGTCGCCCGCCAAGATCGCTCTCGACGTCGCCGCCAAGCCGGTAGAGGTGATGGGCCAGACCCTGGAGCGGGCGCTGGATCCCCTGACCACGGCCCTGAAGCGAGCGTCGCAGAAGCGGTCCGACAAGCTGCCGCAGGCTGGGCCCTCCTCGAAACCCGCCAAGGGGGTCCTGCCGGTCTCGCCCCTGGCCGTGCCGTTCCCCGACATACCCCCCATTGCCGGGGTCACGATCGCCACGGCCCGCGCGGGGTTCTACAAGCAGGACCGGGAAGATCTGCTGGTGATGCAGTTTGCCCCCGGCACCTCGGCGGCGGGTGTCTTCACCCGGCACGGCATCGGCTCGGCCCCCGTCGACTGGTGCAAGAAGCATCTGGACATGACCAAGGGGGCCGATGTGCGCGCCCTGGTGGTCAATGCCGGCTGCGCCAATTCCTTTACCGGCAAGCCCGGCGCCGATGCGGTCCGTCGGGTGGCTTCGGCCGTGGCCAAGCGGTTCGACTGTCGCCAGCGCGATGTGATGGTGGCCTCCACCGGGGTCATCGGCGTCCTGCTGGACGACGCCAAGATTACCCAACGCCTGCCCGACATCGAAGCCCGCCTGACCGAGGACGGCTGGGCTGGAGCCGCGCGGGCCATCATGACCACCGACACCTTCGCCAAGGGTGCCTATGCCCAGGCGGTGATCGACGGACACAAGGTCAAGATCGCCGGGATATGCAAGGGCTCGGGCATGATCGCGCCTGACATGGCCACCATGCTGGCCTTCGTGGCCACCGACGCCGCCATCTCACCCACCGCCCTACAGACCCTGGCCAGCCTCTATACCCGCACCACCTTCAACTGCGTGACGGTGGACGGCGACCGTTCCACCAATGACACCCTGTTGTTGTTTGCCACCGGCCAGTCGGGTGCCCCCACCATCAGCCGCCCTGGCGACAAGCGGCTGGCCGACTTCCGCGACAAGCTGGAGGCGGTGCTGCTGGACCTGGCCCTGCAGTTGGTGCGCGACGGGGAGGGGGCCTCAAAGTTCGTCAAGATCAATGTCACCGGCGCCGAGAGCCCGGCCTCCGCCCGCAAGATCGCCCGCACCATCGCTGAAAGCCCCCTGGTCAAGACCGCCTTCGCCGGCGAGGACGCCAATTGGGGCCGGATCGCCATGGCCATCGGCCGCGCCGATGAGCCCATCGACCGCGACCGGGTGAAGATCCAGTTCGGCCCCCTGATCGCCGCCCAGGACGGCCTCGTCTCGCCCACCTATGACGAGGCCAAGATGAGCGCCTATATGAAGAGCCAGGAACTGGAGGTCAGCGTCGACGTCGGCGTCGGCCGCGGCACCGCCACCGTCTGGACCTGCGACCTCACCAAGCAGTACGTGGCGATCAACGGGGACTATCGGAGCTAAGCGGCGTTCCGAAACGTCGGGATCGGCTTTCGGATCAAACGCGCGACCAAAACGCCAAGGCCCTCCCCCTCGATGGGGGAGGGTTGGGTGGGGGTGAGTGCAGGGGGTCTGGGGAAGAGATCAACAGGGCGCTGAGCCGACCTAATCCTTCTAGCATCTCAGAGAATTCACCCCCAACCCTGCCCTTCCCCCATCGAGGGGGAAGGGTGACAGCGAGAGGGCGGACGCCGGCGCGTTTCAAAGTGTGGGAACGGGCTTTCGGATTGGGGACTGCGCGAAGCAATCGTTCGGCAGTAAAGCGCCATGCAGGGTTGAAAATCCCTCGCCGCTCCTAGAGGCTCACCCTGGGCGGGCGAAAGTTCTGACTTCGCCGGGAGGGGGAGTTGCGGTCATGCGGATCTTTGGCGCACTGATGGTGATGTGGCTGGGCATGGCCTCCTGGGCCAACGCCGCCCCGCCGCTGGAGGTCTATGGGCGGTTGCCGGCGATTGATTTCGTCGCGCTTTCGCCATCCGGCAGTCGATTTGCCCTGGCCTCGCGGGACGGCGAGAATCGAACCTTGGTCGTGCGGCGGACCGACGGACAAAGCTCGGTCGCCACGAAACTCGGGCCTGGAAAGGTTCGCGATCTGCGCTGGGGCGGGGACCGCCATCTCTTTGTCCTTGGCAGCAGCACCATTTATGCGCCGGTCGTGGGTCTTGCGCGTCAGGAGTGGCTTGGCGGCGCCCACATCGATCTCGAGGCCAAGAAGTCCTTCGCCCTGTTGGCCGGCTCGCGGACCTATGTGCAAGCCCTCTTTGGTTGGTACGGCGAGAGGACGGTGGGCGGTCAGGACTATCTCTATGTCGGCGCCTACACCTTTGAGCAGATGCGACCGACCTACAATCCAGCACCTGAGTACGCCAGTTTGGTGCGCATCAACCTTGAGAGCGGCAAGCCTGAGCTTGTGGCCAAGGCCGTTGGTGGGCGCACAGACTGGCTGCTGGATACCTCCGGCGAGATCCTGGTGCGGGGCGTGGTCGATCCCCGCGGCAGGCAATTTCGGCTGTTTGCGGGCCCTCAGGGCGGTGAGGCGATGCTGGTTAGCCCTATCATCCAGGGAGGTGCCCAGACCGAATTCCGGGGGCTGGGACGAAGTGCCGACAAGCTACTGCTCCTGGAAAGCACCGACGACGACGTTCTGTTGAAGGAGGTTTCCCTTTCCGTCAGCACGACCCCGGAGGTGTTGAGCCGAGGTGACAACACTGTCAGCGGGATCTTCGACCGGGAATCCAACTTACTAATCGGCCTGGATTCGCAGAGCAGCGAGGAGGTTCGCCTGTTCGACCCGGCACTGCAAAGGAAAGTGGTTGCCGCCCGAAAGGCCTGGCCTGGCACCCGCAGCACTCTGATCTCCTATAGCCGCAACTTCGATCAGATGGTCTTCGTGACAACCGGAGATCAGGACTCGGGAACCTATTGGCTGGTGGACATTGCCAAGAAGTCGGCCGTGCCGATTGGGCGCGTCAATCCCGACATTCCTGACGCCAGCGTGGGGTCGAGCCGATACTTCACCTACAAGGCGGCAGACGGCCTGGAGATGAACGGCGTCCTGACCCTGCCGCCCGGCAACCCGGGCAAGGGCCTGCCCCTTGTGGTCATGCCGCACGGCGGACCCATCGTCCAAGGAGATGCTCCGGGCTTCGACTGGTGGGCGCAGGCCTTCGCCTCGCGGGGCTATGCGGTCTTCCAACCCAACTATCGCGGCACCTTGGGGCGCGGGGAGGCGTTTCGGAAGGCGGCCCTTGGCGAGTTCGGACGCAAGATGCAGACCGACATCTCCGATGGCGTGGAAGCCTTGGCGCGGGACGGGATCATCGATCCCAAGCGGTCCTGCATCGTCGGGGCCAGCTACGGGGGGTATGCGGCCCTGGCGGGCGTCACCCTGCAGCAAGGGCTCTATCGCTGCGCCGTGTCGGTGGCGGGATTGTCTGACCTGCCTCGCTTCAAGGCCTGGATCGATGAGCGCGACGGTTCCGACACCCGCAGTGTCAGCTTCTGGCGAGCCCTGACCGGCGCCACCAAGGGCCAGGACCTGACCGAGATATCCCCTCAACGGCTGGCGGCCCGCGCCGATGCACCGGTCCTTCTGATCCATGGGGCGGATGACACGGTGGTGCCGATTGAGCAGAGCCGGGTCATGCAAAAGGCCCTGGCGGCGGCAGGCAAACCGGTGGAGTTCATCACCATGCCTGGCGAGGACCACTGGCTGTCCACCGAGGTGACCCGTCAGGCCATGCTGAAGGCGGCCGTCGCCTTCGTCGAAACCCACAACCCACCCCAATGAAAAAGCGCCCCGCCCGGAGGGGCGAGGCGCTTGATCTATCGGCGGACCGTGTCGGGCCTCAGTCCAAGGGCGTCCAGCGCTTGGCAGGCGCGGCTGCGGCACCTTCGCGCTTGGGGCCTTTGAAGCTCGCCTGGCTGATGGGGGTGGTGGAGGCGCGGTCGCCGCCGGTGCGGGCACCGGGGGGGTGACGATCTCCACCGCCGCCGCCGCTGGCCTTGGCTGGACGATTGCGCTGCTGGCGCAGGCCGCCCGGCAGGTCGCTGCGGCCCTGGGGCTTGCGCTGGCCACGGTCGTTGTTGCGGTCACCAGCCCGGTCGTTGTTGCGACGCCCGGCCTCGGCACGCTCGGCGGCCACTTCAGGCATGGCCTGGGTCATGACCATCAGGGCGCGGTCGCCGCGACGCTCCTCGGTGGGGATGGTCTGACGGGTCACCTTCTGGATATCCCGCAGCAGGTTGCGCTCGTCGTCGGCACAGAAGGCCACGGCCGATCCGCCGGCCCCGGCCCGGGCGGTGCGCCCAATCCGGTGGACATAGG
>JANPAO010000452.1:0-3851 GCA_031429955.1 Phenylobacterium sp.
GATGGGCGACGGCAAGACGCCGGCCGACTACGACTACAACGTCCAGGTCACCCGCAATGTGGTGGACATGGCCCACTGGGTCGGCGCCAGCGTCGAGGGCGAGCTCGGCGTGCTGGGCAGCCTGGAAACCGGCATGGGCGAGAAGGAAGACGGCCACGGCTTTGAGGGCACCCTTAGCCATGACCAACTGCTCACCGATCCTGACGAGGCCGTGGCCTTTGTGAAGGCCACTGAGGTGGATGCCCTGGCCATCGCCATGGGCACCAGCCACGGGGCCTATAAGTTTACCCGCAAGCCGGACGGCGACGTCCTGGCCATGGGGGTGATCGAGGAGATCCACCGCCGCCTGCCCAATACCCACCTGGTGATGCACGGCTCCTCTTCGGTGCCCCAGGACCTGCAGGACATCATCAACCAGTATGGCGGCGAGATGCCCCAGACCTGGGGCGTGCCGGTGGAGGAGATCCAGCGCGGCATCAAGCACGGCGTCCGCAAGATCAATATCGACACCGACAACCGCATGGCCATGACCGGCGCCATCCGCAAGATCCTCACCGAGCACCCCGGCGAGTTTGACCCGCGCAAGTATCTCAAGCCCGCCATGGACGCCATGCGGGTGATCTGCCGCCAGCGCATGGAAGAGTTCGGCGCCGCCGGCCAAGCCGGCAAGATCACCCCCATCCCCCTCTCGGTCATGGCCAAACGCTACGCCGCCGGCGAACTGGCCCCCACGCTGGGGATGTCGCGCAAGGCCGCGGAGTAGGGGATTTCAAGTCGGCAAAAGCGGAGTATTGTCAGAACATGTCCGTGGCCGACCTTGTTACGATCCGCGATTTGGTCCTCGACTCGACAAGGTCGTTCGGGGGGGTGGAAATCGACGATGTGGAGGTCGTCGAGCAGGTAGGTCCCTATGGGGAACCGTCGCTGTTGATCCGGATGCTGGCTCAACCCCGACGCGAATCGCCCAGTTGGGCGGAAGACCGTCTTAGGTTGTCGCAGAGTATTCGAGATGACCTGCTCCGGGTTGGAGAGTCGCGGTACCCCGTGCTTGCTATGTTCTCACCGAAAGAGTGGCCCTCGCGTAGCCAATGATTGATTCAAGGCGGCTTTTGGTGGTCGCTGACGACTTGGTCAGCCGCGCCAAGGTCGGCGCGCCAAGTCAGACGGCCCTTCGCCGGGCTATTTCTACAGCCTACTACGCGATCTTCAACCATATCGTCCGCAGCGCGGCAGACACCTTGGTCGGCGCAAAGCACCGGAAGTCTCCTCGCTACGCGCTGATCTATCGGGCTTTTGAGCACGCAAGGATGCGCCAAGTGTCCGAGCTCCTGGACAAGCATACGCTTGGCGGAAAGGCGAGGAATGCCCTTGGAATGTCGGAACCCTTGCCCGACGTCAGGGACATCGCGACCGCATTCGCAAACCTGCAGGAGTGGCGTCACTGGGCAGATTACGATCCCGCAGGGACAATCAGCCGTTCTGATGCCAAGGAAATGGTCGCGCAGGCTGAGCTGGCAATAAGGAAGCTCGACAGCCTGCCGATCGAGGAAAGGAAGAATCTACTGGTCTTCATGATGACCTCTTCACGGTTGTAACCATACCCCCGCTCGCGTGCTCGCACCCGGTCACTCATCGATATTGGCTCCGCGCATCTCCTTCAGGAACAGGCCACCGATCACCACAGTCACCGCCGCAATGGCAATCGGGTACCAGAGGCCGAAGTAGATGTTGCCGGTGGCGGCCACCATGGCGAAGGCGGTGGTGGGCAGGAAGCCGCCGAACCAGCCATTGCCGATGTGGTAGGGCAGGGACATCGAGGTGTAGCGGATCCGGGCCGGGAACATCTCCACCAGGGCCGCGGCAATCGGGCCATAGACCATGGTCACATAGAACATCAGCAGGAATAGCAGGCCCACCACGGCGGGCTTATGGACCAGGGCCGGGTCGGCCTTGGCGGGGTAGCCGGCGGTCTTGAGCTCAGCCCCCAGGGTCTTGCCCCAGGCGGTCTTGGCGGTCGTGAACTCGGCCTTGGCCAGGGCCGCGCCGTCAAGACCCGCGAGCTCGGTGTCCCCTATCTTCACCACGGCCAGGCTGCCCGCAGGGGCGGCCTGGTT
Source organism: Phenylobacterium sp. (assembly GCA_031429955.1). Lineage (GTDB taxonomy): Bacteria > Pseudomonadota > Alphaproteobacteria > Caulobacterales > Caulobacteraceae > Phenylobacterium. Next base: position 2,115 of record JANPAO010000452.1, read on the forward strand.
GGTATAGGAGACGCCGGCGCTGGCCAGGGCCGACTTGGCCACATCGCAGGAGGAGGTGAAGGCGGTCTTGCCCACCGGATCAAACTGGAAAGCGCAGTCGGCGGGGTCGGCGATCACCGTGACCGGCGCGCTGGCGGTGGCCGCGGCCAGGGCGGGATTGGCCGCCGCCGTCAGGGCCTTGAAGATCGGGAAATAGGTCAGCACCGCCAACAGACAGCCCAGCAGGATGATCGGCTTGCGCCCGATCTTGTCCGACAGCCAGCCGAACACCACAAAGAACGGCGTGCCCAGCAGCAGGGCGCAGGCCACCAGGGTGTTGGTCAGGGGCCCATCAACCTTGAGCATCTTCTCCAGGAAGAACAGGGCGTAGAACTGGCCCGTGTACCAGACCACGGCCTGGCCTGCGGTCAGACCCGCCAGGGCCAGCAGCACCAGCTTCAGGTTGGACCACTGACCGAAGGCCTCGGTGAGCGGCTTCTTGGACGTGGTGCCCTCGTCGATCATCTTCTGGAAGACCGGGCTCTCGTGCAGCCGCAGACGGATCCAGAGCGAGACCCCCAGCAGCAGGGCTGAGACCAGGAAGGGAATGCGCCAGGCCCAGGCCTTGAAGACCTCCTCCCCCAGCAGCGTGCGGACCACCAGGATGACGATCAGGCTGAGGAACAGGCCCAGCGTCGCCGTCGTCTGGATCCAACTTGTATAGAAGCCGCGCTTTCCCGGCGGGGCGTGTTCGGCCACATAGGTGGCGGCCCCGCCATACTCACCCCCCAGGGCCAGGCCCTGGATCAGGCGCATGACGATCAGGGCCACAGGGGCGGCGACCCCGATCTGGTCATAGCCCGGCAGCAGGCCGACGGCGAAGGTCGACACCCCCATCAGCAGCATGGTCACCAGGAATGTATTCTTGCGACCCCAGAGATCCCCCAGGCGTCCGAACACCAGGGCCCCAAAGGGCCGCACCGCAAACCCGGCCGCAAAGGCCAGCAGGGCGAAGATGTAGCCGGTGGTCTCATTGACCCCGGAAAAGAAGTGGGTGGTGATGAAGCCCGCCAGGGAGCCGTACAGATAGAAGTCGTACCACTCGAAGATGGTGCCCACCGAGGCCCCGGCAATCACCCGACCGTTGCCCTCGCCGCGCTGAACCTGCGCCATTTCGCCCTCCCCCGAAGCTTTGGAGGAGAGCCTAATCCCAAATTTCCCGCTGTCGACGGGTGTGGTGGATCTATTCCGACGCCAGCTCGCCCATGGCGCTTTGCAGATAGTTCTGTTCGCCCAACTGCTTCACCAGGCTGATCTGGGTTTCCAGGAAGTCGATGTGCTCTTCGGTGTCGGTGAGGATCTCCCGCAGCAGTTGGCGGGTGACATAGTCGGCGGCCTCTTCGCAGAGCTTGATCCCAGCGATCTGATCGACGCGACCGCCCACCTCCACGGCCAGGTCGGCGGCCAGGCACTCGGGCACGGTCTCGCCGATCTTCAGCTTGTGCAGGTCCTGCAGGTTGGGCAGGCCGTCGAGAAACAGGATGCGCTTGATCAGCTTGTCGGCGTGCTTCATCTCGCCGATGGACTCTTCGTAGGTCACCGCGCCCAGCCGGGTCAGACCCCAGTTCTGGTACATCCTTGCGTGCAGGAAGTACTGGTTCACCGCCGTCAGTTCGTTGGTCAGAACCGCGTTCAGCAGCTTGATGATCGCCTTGTCACCCTTCACGGGAGCCTCCATGGATTGGGGTTCGAGCGGCA
>JANPAO010000453.1:0-2030 GCA_031429955.1 Phenylobacterium sp.
TCAGCAGATAGGGCATGGGCGAGAGAATGTGGGCCCCGTCGATCCCGCCGCCGCCAGACCCCAACACCAGGTTGTCACGGGTGGCGGCCCAGGAGGCCTGCTTGAGAACCTCAACATCGGGCATGCCGTGCTTGGCAAACAGACCCCGCTCCTTGGCAATGATCAAGGGGGAGGAGTCGGTCAGGGCGATGAAGCCGAGGCGAGCCTTTGCGACCTCCGGCCCAGCACCGGCGGCAAAGGCCCCCGACGGCAAGAGCGCCCGCGCGGCGGCCAGGGTGGCGGCTGCGGCGGTGATCGCCTGGCGGCGATTCAGACTTTGTGGATTGGAGGTCATGGCGGGGCTTTCCGTCAGAGCTTGTATTCAAGGGTGAACCAGATCTTGGTCCGGGAGGGGGGTGGCGTGGCCGTGCCAAGCGGCACGCGCGCCTCGCGTTCGAAGTCGGCGTATTTGAGGGCTGCCGAGAGCTTGGGGTTGATCGCCGCCTGGACCTGGGCGTTGAACTCTCGGCCTAGGGCCGCGCCGGTCCTCTGGTCCTTGAAGTCGTGATAGCGGACCAGGAAGTCGGTGTTGAACAGGTAGGCTTTGCGCCAGCGTGGCTTGACGTTCAGGCTGACATTGAAGTCCTCAAGCCCGTCCACAAACCCCTTGTTGCCGCCCAGGGGTTGGACGAAAGCGTCCGACCAACCCTGAAAGGCGTGGGTGGTGGCCAGCGGTGTCGTGAAGCCCCGGGCACCATTCCCCTCAAGCGACTCATAGGAGATCTTGGCGGTGTAGATGTCGAAGGTCGCGGCCAGGTCGGCCCCACCGTAGTGGAGGTCGTAGGGCGCGGTGTTGCCGTTGTACTGGCTCTGGGCGGCATAGGTGGCGTTGTAGGCCAACTGATAGAGACCCAGCCAGGTCTTGCCCGATGCCTTGATCCCCTTGGTGATCGACGAATTGGGAGCCGAGTTGCCGAAGTCCAGAGCGTAGACAAACCCCTGCAGGCGCAGTTGTTCGGCGGGCGACCAGGTCAATTGGGCTAGGTGGCTGTCACTGTCCCAGTCGCGGAGCTCGCCCAGGACGCGGTTCACGTGGGTGACATAGGCGTAGATCAGCTTGAAGCGGCCATAGGCCAGATCGACGCGGGCGGCATCAAAGGTCTGTTGGTCCTGGCGCCAACCCACATCGCCGATGAAGCGCTGATCATCGAGCGCCATGCGCTGGCGCCCAACCGTGGCCTGGAACGCGGCGTTTGGTGTCCAGGTCAGCTGCAGTCGGTTCAGCTCGGTGACATCAGGGTCGTTGATCACCGGGTACCGCGCCTTGGTGGCCCCATTCAGCGGTGGGGTGGCGGCACCAGGCACATTGACCGCCAAGTGTTCGGGGCCGATCTGGCGGACGTCCTCAAACTCCACCAGGCCCTTTAGGCCATTCCAGTCGGCGGTCTCCCAGCCCAGCCGGGTGCGAGCGGTGAAGGCCTGGCCTGCCTGGGTCAGGGTCGCAGTACGTTTCTGATCAACACTCTCGTAGCGCGCGCGCACCTCGAACAGGAGCTTGCCGGCCGCGATGGCATCGCTGACGTTTGCCGCCGGGGCGGGCTCTTGGGCGGGCTTGGCCACCTCCGGCTCGGCGACGGGGAGTTCGGTGCCTAGACCGTCGGCCTCGGACGGCGCGGTCGTCTGGGCTGAGTCGGGGACAGCCTGAGCCGCGGCGTTGTTTGTCCAGGCCAGGACGGCGATGGCAGCGCCGGTCGCCCAAATGGATCTCTGTCTCGTCATGCCAGTCCTCGAGGCAAAAAAAGACGTCCGCCAGAGCCATCAGCTCCAGGCGGACGTCATTGTCCGTTTCACAGTCAACGCAACCCTGCGCCGATGGCCTTCTCAGGCCGAGCGAGACGCCATTGCCTCGCTGTTGGAGACCATGGGTGCACGGCGTTTGGTGCGCTGCAACATTCTTGGGAGGGGGTTGGATAGATTGGCGGGTGTCGCGGGATGTTGGGCAATAGATAGGCAGTCGGCGCGGCCCGGACGCTCAAATCCTAGGCACCCCC
>JANPAO010000454.1:0-1918 GCA_031429955.1 Phenylobacterium sp.
CGGTGGAGAACTTGGTTTTCCACGAGAACCAGGGCTGGACCTGCGCGAAGGCTCTGTTGGCCCATGAGCGGTCGGGCATCGCCGGGGTGGCGCGGTCCAAGCGCGGCCTGGAGCGGGTTCGCGAGATGGCGTCCAATGAGATCTCCGATGCTGGCGGCACCCTGCTGGCTGACCCCTTCTTCAAGCGCAAGGTCGCCGAGCTGGAGATCGACCTGACGGCCCTGGAGTTCACCGAACTGCGGACCCTGGCTGGCGAAAGCAGCGGCAAGGGCCCGGGCACCGAGAGCTCGATCCTGAAGATCAAGGGCACCGAGATCCAGCAGCGTCTGACCGAACTGGCCCTGGAGGCTGCCGGGCATTATGGCGCACCGTTCCTGGGGGAGGGCGGCCACAATTCCGGCGTCGGCCCCCTGCACGCCATCGACACGGCGGGCGACTATTTCAACGGTCGCAAGACCTCGATCTATGGCGGCTCCAACGAGATCCAGCGCAACATCATCGCCAAGATGGTGCTGGGGCTTTAGCTGCCGACGAAAGAATACTGACGGGTCGCCAGGGAGATGACCGGCGACCCCTACTCCTGGGGACGAACGATGGATTTCAGTTTCACCGAAGAACAATCGATGCTGCGCGACACGGTCGCCAGCTACCTGGCGGACAATTACAGCTTCGATCAGCGCCGTGCGGCCCTGAAGACCGAGGCTGGCTGGCAGCCCAAGGTCTGGAAGGCCTTTGCCGACGAGCTGGGCATCCTGGGTGCGGCCTTCTCCGAAGACCAGGGCGGTCTTGGCGGTGGCAGCACCGACAATCTGGTGATCATGGAGGAGCTGGGCAAAGCCCTGGTGGTGGAGCCCTACCTGCCCACGGTGGTCATCGGCGGCGGCTTCCTGAAGCATGGCAAGCCGGCCCAGGCCGATGAGCTGATCGGCCAGATCATTGCTGGCGAGGCCATCATCGCCTTTGCCCACGCCGAGCCCCAGGGCCGCTACACCTGGAGCGACCTGAAGACCACGGCCAAGAAGGACGGCGCGGGCTATGTGATCAATGGCCACAAGGCCGTGGTGATCAGCGCCCCCTATGCCACCCACCTGATCGTGACGGCCCGCACCGGCGGTGCCCAGCGCGACGCGCAGGGCGTATCGGTGTTCATCGTGCCCAAAGGCACCAAGGGCGTCACCACCCGGGACTATCCGACGGTGGATGGCTTCCGTGCCTCGGAGGTCTATTTCGAGAACGTGGCCGTGGGCGCTGATGCCCTGGTCGGCCCGGAAGGTCAGGCCCTGCCACTGGTGGAGCAGGTGATCGACGAGGCTATCGCGGCCACCTGTGCTGAGGCCTGCGGCGTCTTGCGCAAGCTTCACGAAGGCACATTGGAATATGCCCGCCAGCGCAAACAGTTTGGCCAGCCGATCTCCAGCTTCCAGGTGCTGCAGCACCGGATGGTGGACATGTTCATCCAGCTCGAACAGTCGATCTCCATGAGCTACATGGCCGACATCAAACTGGCCGAGGACGCGGTGGAGCGCGCCAAGGGCGTTTCGGCGGCCAAGGTGCAGATCGGCAAGGCCTGCCGTTTCGTGGGCCAGAACGCCATCCAGATCCATGGCGGCATGGGCATGACCGACGAGATGGCTATCGGTCATTATTTCAAGCGTGCCACCATGATCGAGGGTGCCTTCGGCTCCACCGACCATCACCTCGCCCGCTACGAGACCCTGTCCCTGGGCAAGGCCGCCTAGGGCAACCTTCCCGACCCAGAAATGCGCCCCCTTTGGGGGAGCTGGCGGCGAAGCCGACTGAGGGGGACTTTGACTCTTGTTTGCTGAGGTGAGCGTCGCCTACGGCGAGGGGGCCGCGCCCCCCCCCCACCCGCGGGGCCACCCCCCCCACCCACAACAACAAAACGGGGGGGGGGATG
>JANPAO010000455.1:0-1742 GCA_031429955.1 Phenylobacterium sp.
CGATCAGGCCGAAGGGGGGATGGGCCAGACCCAGGCCGATCCCGGCCAGCAGCGCCAGGACCCTTGGCCACCAGGCCGGTGACAGGGCGCGCAACAAATTCAAGCCCCGGGCCCCGGGGGAACGAGGGTCCGGATCCGCACCCGCTTGACGCGGCGGGGGTCGGCGTCGGTGACCTGGAACTCAAAGCCCGCCGGGTGGGCGATCACCTCGCCCCGTTGCGGCACGCGGCCCGCCAGGGCCGTCACCAGGCCCGCGACGGTGTCGATCTCCTCCTCAAGATCAGGTGGAGCCAGTTCGGCCCCAAGAGCTGCTTCAAGTTCCTCTAGCGGGGCGCGGGCATCAGCCTCATAGACCCCGCCGGGACGGGCCACCACGCCGGCCGCCTGGGCCTCATCGTGCTCGTCGTCGATCTCGCCCACCACGGCTTCCACCAGGTCCTCGAGGGTCACCAGGCCGTCGGTGCCGCCAAACTCGTCGATCACCAGGGCCAGATGGATCCGACTGGTCTGCATCCGCAGCAGCAGGTCGGCGGCCCGCATTGAGGCCGGAACATAGAGGGCGTCGCGACGGACCTTCTGAAGGATCAGGTCCTCTGGTGCCAGGGGCTTGGCCCCCTTGGTCTTGGACACCGCAAGGTGCTTGAAGACGTCCTTGACGTGCACCACCCCCACCGGATCATCCAGGGTTTCGCGATAGATCGGCATCCGGCTGTGTTCGGCCTCGACAAACCGCGCCACCACCCCGGCAAAGGGGGTGGACAACTCGACGGCGACGATGTCGGCACGCGGGGTCATGACATCTTCGACCCTCAGGCTTTGAAAGGCCTGTGCCTGATCGACCATGCGGTCGCCCACCAGGTCCGGTGGCAACAGCGGCGGCTCCATGCCCCCCTGGCCGCGCAGCCGCTTCAGAAAGGCCCTGAAGCCACGGCTCTTGCGCGCGGCGGCGGGCGGGGCGTCAGAACTCGTCATCGTCTCCCTGTTCGGCACCATAAGGATCAGCCACCCCCAGACCGGCCAAGACGGCACGTTCCAGACCTTCCATGTCTGCCGCATCGGCGTCGTTTTCGTGATCATACCCTACAAGATGCAACACCCCATGCGCCACAAGGTGTTGCAGATGGTCGGCCAGGGACTTGCCCTGCTGGGCAGCCTCGGCGGCGCAAACCCCATAGGCCAGGGCCACATCCCCCAGGTGATCCTCCGGGTTGGGCGGGGCCGGGAAGGACAGGACGTTGGTGACCGTATCCTTGCCGCGAAACCGGTTGTTGAGGTCGCGCACGCTGGCGTCATCGGCCAAGAGCACCACCACGTCGCCGGTGCGCCCGGCCCCGGCCAGGGCTGCATGGGCCGCCGCAGCCACCAGCGACTCAGCCTGCGGCAGGGTGGTTACCCAGGCAGGGTCCTCGATCTCGAGGTCGATCAAACCGCCCGCCCGCGCTTGGCGGCATCGGCGTCATAGGCGCGCACGATGCGTTCGACCATCGGGTGACGCACCACGTCCTCCACCGTGAACCGGTTGACCCCCACCCCCTTGACCCCCTCCAGCAGGCCCACGGCATGGGCCAGGCCGGAGTCCGAGGCATTCACCAGGTCGACCTGGCTTGGGTCGCCGGTCACCGCCATACGAGACCCCTCCCCCAGCCGGGTCAGGACCATCTTCATCTGCAGGCGGGTGGTGTTCTGGGCCTCATCGACGATGACGAAGGCGTGGTTGAGGGTTCGGCCCCGCAGAAAGGCGA
>JANPAO010000456.1:0-2254 GCA_031429955.1 Phenylobacterium sp.
CGAACTACTTCGAGTACGAAATCTCACCGCTGGGCAAAGAGCTGCCGCTGATGATCTCGTCGCAGGACGGCCAGCGACGCCGGTGGCAACCGTGGTACTTCGATCAGGACGGCGGCGAAGCCTCACGCAAAACCCGCCGAGCCACCTCAACCACCGGCCCCAAACAATCGGGAGCCACCATCCAAGGCTGGCAGGCCGAAGTCTTCCTCCCTTACGGCATGCTGCAACCTCTGACCAACGTCCCCCCCAAACCCGGCTCCAAATGGCGAGCCAACCTCTACCGCATGGACCACGACGAAGGCCGCCCCTCCGCCTGGAGCTGGGTTCCCGTCACCCGCAGCTTCCACGAACTCGCAAAGTTTGGAACGCTGGTGTTCGAGTAGCCCGCTGCTTCGACTCCATCTAACCATCATCGTGTGGCTGGGGTCCACGCTTCGTGGCCCCCAGCGTGTGTGCAATCCGACTTCGCCACTTCTGGGGGCAGCGAAGCGCTGACCCCAGCCACCCCGCCCAAGAAAAGTAGGGTGTGTGGAGTACCCTAAGGCTGTTGCCCGCGACGGGAGTTCAGAATGGCCTTTACGAGGTCTTCGGGCATGTCGGTCACGTCGTTGCTGGCTTGCTTGGTCGCCGCAATCGTGGCCTTGAAGTTGTGCAGGTATGAACGACAGTCGCGACAGATCGCCAGATGCAACTCGAACGCCAACCGTTGCGACATCGGCAACTGGCCATCCACATATTCCGTCAAGAATTCGAGTAACTTTTGGCAAGACATTAACGATGTTCTCCAAACACTGGGTCGAGCAAGGCCCGGAGCGCCTGCCGTGCTCGGTGCAGACGCACCTTCACCGCAGCGGGACTGACATCAAGCATTTGGGCGACCGTCTCAGTGTCATGTTCTTCGATGTCTCGCAGCAGCAAAACGGTACGGTACGTTTCGGGTAGCTTCTCGATTTGTTGACGAACCAGAGCCTGCGTTTCGGATCGTTGCGAGATTGACTCCGGCGAGTCCTTCCAGCGAGCGGCCGGCGACTGTTGGTGCCCGTCGGCTTGAAAGGTCGGGAGTAGTGCTTCAATCGACTGCTCCGGATGCCGCTTCCGAGTCCTCAGTTTCATTAGCGCGGCATTCACCACGATGCGATGCAGCCAAGTCGAGAGTTTCGACCGGCCGTCGAACGCGGCCAACGCATTGAACGCACTCAAAAACGCATCTTGGACCGCGTCTTGAGCATGATCTTCATTCCTCAGAAATCGCCGAGCGACTGACAACATCTGACCGCCGAAAGTGCGAACGAGCGTCTCGAACGCCGCATCCTCACCCGCTAACAATGCCGCCAGCAGTGAGGCGTCGGAGTCGGTGAGATTGGTTTGCTCCATATTGCCAAACTACCGCGGTCCAATTGGTCGAGCAACTCTGCCACCGCGTCACTTGCCAGCCAACGCTTTGAGTACCTCGTCCGCCGACGCGCGACCGCCGTGCGATATGCTGATCTTCGCGAACGTGACCTTTCGTTCGCGATCGACCACGAACGTCGAGGGGTATGCCGTCTCGTTCTTGGCGTCCCAGCGCAAGTGATACGCCTTGGCGAATTCGTAGTCGGGATCGAGCGCCAAGGAGAAGTTGTTCGGCAGTGTCTTGCCGCGCACGAACTCGTCGGCATGCTTCTTCAAGCCGTCGGCCGGGCCGGGGTAGACCATCACGACTCGCGTCTTGAGGGCGTCGAACTGCTCAGCCTTCGACAAGAACTGTCCCACTTGGGAGTTGCAGACGGGACATTGGTATCCCGGAAAGCCACGCAACACGATCAAGACCACTGGCCCGTCGGCGACCAGCTTCGAGAGTTTTACGGTCTCCGCATCGAGCGTCTTGAGTTCAAAGTCCGCCGCTTCCTCGCCAACCGTCGGACGGCTTGGTTTGTTTTTGTCGGCAGCGCGGAGTTCCTGATAAGCCGAACTACTCGAAATGGCGAGTACGACGATTGCGAGAATTACGAGTCGGAACTTCGTCGGCATGTTGGGGATCATCGTTCATAGCTCCCAGGAACAGAGTTCGTGTCGAAGAGCGCGGCCGAAGACCAGACCACGCTCGCTTACTGAGGCACTATTGATGCCGCCGACAACGGTGGAGTTACAAAGTTTACTTTGAACGGCCTTGGCTTTGGTCACGGGCTGGCCATCGTGTCGCGGGTGGCTCAGCCGAAGGGGCAACCTGTGTCACGCACAACTCAAACCAAATTCACTTGGCGGCGCTGGTTCG
>JANPAO010000457.1:0-2717 GCA_031429955.1 Phenylobacterium sp.
CGAAGATGTTGAAATCACAACTTATCTTGGCAAGGCGGTGGCCAGCGAACTCTCGGCCAACATCATCGATCTCTGCCCGGTTGGGGCCCTGACCTCCAAGCCCTATGCCTTCAATGCCAGGCCCTGGGAGCTGAAGAAGACCGAGAGCATCGACGTCATGGACGCCCTGGGCTCAGCCATCCGGGTCGACAGCCGGGGTCCTGCGGTCCTGCGGGTGCTGCCGCGCCTGAACGAGGACATCAACGAAGAGTGGATCAGCGACAAGACCCGCTACGCCGTTGACGGTTTGTCCCGCCAGCGTCTCGACAAGCCCTATATTCGGCAAGCCGGGCGTCTGCGCCCCGCCACCTGGACGGAGGCCCTGACCCTCGTCGCCGCCAAGCTGAAGGCAGTCGCGCCCGAGCGCATTGGCGTCATCGCTGGGGATCTGCAGGACGCGGAGTCCATGAAGGCGGCCAAGGACCTCTTCGGATCCCTGGGCGTCACCAATCTCGACTGCCGCCAGGACGGCATGGCCTTGGGAGCGGGAGCCCGCGAGACCTGGCTGTTCAATTCCACCATCGCCGGCATCGAATCCTGCGACATGATCCTGATGGTGGGGACCAATCCCCGCATCGAGGCCCCGGTCCTGAACGCCAGGTTCCGAAAGCGCTGGGTTGCCGGGACCCTGGAGGTCGGGGTGATCGGCGAGCAGGCTGACCTGACCTATGGCTACGAGTATCTCGGGGCGGGTGCCGCCAGCCTAGTGGGCCTCGCAAGATCCAAGAGCGAATTCGTCAAGCGCCTGAAGACCGCCAAGAACCCCGCCATTATCCTTGGTGCCGGGGCGCTCGGTCGCGCCGATGGCGGTGCCATTGCCAAGGCGGCAGCAGATCTCGCCAAGACCTTCGGCATGACCTGGAACGTTCTGCATGCCGCCGCCAGCCGGGCGGGCGGCCTGGACCTGGGCTTTGTTCCGGGGGAGGGCGGCAAGACCGCGGCCGAGATGGTCGCCAAGGGCGCTTTGGATGTACTGTTCCTGATGGGGGCCGACGAGATCGACGCGACCGCCAGCGGTGCCTTCACCGTCTATATGGGGACCCACGGCGATGCAGGGGCCCACAAGGCCGACGTCATCCTGCCGGGTGCAGCCTATACCGAGAAAGACGGACTCTATGTGAACACCGAGGGCCGGGTCCAGATGGCCCAGCGCGCGGTCTTCCCCAAGGGCGAGGGCCGCGAAGACTGGTCGATCCTGCGGGCCCTGTCGGACCGCCTAGGCATGACCCTGCCCTACGACACCCTGGCTCAGCTCCGTGCCAAGCTGTTTGCCGACCACCCGACCTTTGGCCGGATCGACTACGCGCCGGGCGCGGCGGCCTCGGCCATCGATCTTTCGAGCCTGGCCGACAAGAGCAAGGCCGGCGATGCCCCACTAGCCAGCAGCATCAAGGCCTTCCACCTCACCAACCCCATTGCGCGTGCCAGCGTGACGATGGCGCAGTGCGCGGCCGTGGCGGCCGACGCTTCCAAGATCGCGGCGGAGTAGGGGATGGACGCTTCCATCAATTTCTGGGCTACCCCTGCCGGCTGGACCCTGATCACCGTGGCTCAGATCCTGGCCTTCGTCCTGCCGTTCCTGATTGCGCTCGCCTTCTTCATGTTGGCCGACCGCAAGATCTGGGCGGGCGTTCAAATGCGCAAAGGCCCCAATGTCGTGGGGCCGTTTGGTCTGCTGCAAGCCTTTGCCGACCTGATCAAGTACGTTCTGAAGGAACTGGTGATCCCGGACGGTGCCGACAAGGTGGTCTTCCTGCTGGCCCCGCTTCTGACCTTCACCCTGGCCCTGGTGGGCTGGGCGGTGATCCCGTTCGCACCGGGTTGGGTGATCTCCAACATCAATGTCGGCGTACTGTACCTGTTCGCCATCAGCTCGATGGGGGTCTATGGCATCATCATGGGGGGCTGGGCCTCCAACTCGAAGTACCCCTTCCTTGGGAGCCTGCGGTCTGCGGCCCAGATGGTCAGCTATGAGGTCTCCATCGGGTTCGTGATCATCACGGTGATCCTGCTGTCTGGCACCATGAACCTGCAGACCATCGTCGAGAAGCAGGCTGGCGGGTTCTGGAACTGGAACGTCCTGGGCGGCGGGTTGCACAACCTGCCCATCGCCCTGGTGATGATCCCGATGTCGGTGATTTTCTTCATCTCCGCCCTGGCCGAAACCAACCGCCCGCCCTTCGATCTGCCGGAGGCGGAGTCCGAATTGGTGGCGGGCTACCAGGTGGAGTATTCCTCCTCGCCCTTCTTGCTGTTCATGATCGGCGAGCTCTGCAGCATCATCCTGATGTGCGCCCTGATCACGCTTCTGTTCTTCGGCGGTTGGCAGGCGCCCCTCGACTTTGCGGCAGTGCAGGACTGGTCCCCCACCGCCCAGAGCTTCTATGGTCTGATGTGGTTCTGGATGAAGATCAGCTTCTTCTTCTTCCTGTTCGCCATGGCCAAGGCCATCGTGCCTCGCTACCGCTACGATCAGCTGATGCGCCTGGGGTGGAAGGTGTTCCTGCCGACCTCTCTGGTGGCCGTGGTGCTGGTGGCGGCCTGGCGCGTCTTTGGGCCGGCTGGCGCATGAAACACCTGCTCCTCCTCTCGGTGATTGGCCTTTGCTCAGCCTGCGCCAGCGGGACCGTGCCCCTGGGCGGCGTGGCAAGCTATGACGCCCTGAAGACGGCGCGGAC
>JANPAO010000458.1:0-5087 GCA_031429955.1 Phenylobacterium sp.
CCAAGCCAGGGCCTGGCGACCCGCGTATCCGGATCGTGCGCTATGATCCTGATGAGGTTGTCGTCCTCACTGGAGTGCTTGGGTATCAGTTCAGTATCGAGTTTGCCGAGGATGAGCGGATCGAGAACGTCTCGATCGGGGATTCGATGGGTTGGCAGGTCACGCCCAACAGCAAGGCCAGCTTGCTATTCCTGAAGCCGGTTGCCCCCAACAGCACAACCAATATGACGGTGGTGACCTCGGCCCGTCGATACGTGTTTTCCCTCGCCGTCGCGGCCAGGTCCGGGCAGGAAGCTGAGCGCAGGGCGATGTTTGCCTTGCACTTCGACTACCCAAAACCACCGCCCAGCCCCGAAGCTGCACCGCCGGCTGTCAAGTTGGTGCCCATCGTTGCCAATGCCGGCTATAGCTATGAAGGTTCCATCAAGACCCTGCCGGAGCGGGTTTTCGACGATGGCGCGGCGACCTATTTCCAGTTTGGCCAGGTCGAGGACTATCCGGCTATCTTCGCCGTAGATGCCGACGGCGGCGAGGCGGTAGTCAACTTCCTGGTTCGCGACGGCTATGTTGTCGTAGATCAGATCGCGAGGGGCTTTGTCCTGCGATCGGGATCAGAAGTGACCCAGCTCTACAATGACGGCTATCGGGATCGGGTCGCCGGACCGCTGAGCCCCCACGCCCGGCCAAAGCCCAAGTATAGCCCGCCATGGAAGCGGAAATGACCCCTTCAGATCCCAAGAGCGAGAGTTCCGTGTTCGCCCATGCCCGTGGGCTTGGACCGCAGGTGTCGGCCCCAACCTCGACCTGGGCTCTCGCGCTTGGTGTTATCGCGGCCATCGCCATCGGTGTGATTATCTTTGTCAGCCTTCAGGCCGATCGCGCGGCCCGGGTGCGTGCGGCCGATAAGGCATTTCAAGCCGCCAATCCCCCCTATGTGCCGCCGCCGCCAGCCCCCGTGGTGGTCGTGCCCGAGAGTGTGGTGCCGGCGGCCCAAATGGCGCCGGTGCCTGCAAACGCCCCCACGCCACCCCCGACCAATTCGGTGCCTGAAGCACTACAGCGGATCAGGGCCCCGGCGATGATCGTTGACTTGAGTGGTCAGCAGCGTTCCGCCCTGGCTCCGGCCACCGCAACCCTGGCGGGGCAATCCCCCGCCAGTGCTGATCCGTCGCGGCTGACGGCGGAGGAGAAATTTGCAGAGCGCGTCTCCGGTGGCGCCGACGCAACAGCGCGTGCCACCCAGATAGCCAACCCGACATTTCTGGTTACCCAGGGCGCGGTGATACCCGCCGTTCTGGAGACCGCCATCGACTCCAGCCTTCCCGGGTTCGCACGTGCCGTGGTGACCCGGGATGTCCGAGGTTTCGATGGCCGCGCAGTGTTGATTCCCCGAGGGTCAAAGCTGCTGGGCCAGTATCGCAGCGCCGTGGCAAGCGGCCAGACGCGAGCCTTCGTCGTCTGGTCTCGGGTCCTGACCCCCTCGGGTATCTCTGTTGATATCGGCTCCACGGCCGCAGACCGGTTGGGTCGCGGCGGCTTGGCGGGGGAGACCGACACCCACTTCTTCCGCCGGTTCGGCTCCTCCATCCTGCTATCGGTCCTCTCGGCGGGTCTTGATGCGGCGGTCGGTGACAATGGGTCGAGCAACAATGACATCATCATTGGGTCGCAGGGCCAAGCCGCCAGCATTGCTCAGGCGGCCCTTCAGAAAGAGATCGACATTGCGCCGACCCTGAGGGTGGCCCAGGGGGAGCCGATCCGGGTCTTCGTGGCCAGGGATCTCGACTTCTCGGGCATCCGGGCAAGCCTGCCCGTCCCATGAGTGACGGTCTCTTTCTGCAGGCCTACCTGGCCCCCTTGGCACCCTGGCTAGGCCGCGAGGGGGTCACTGACATCCTGGTGAACCGGCCCCATGAGGTCTGGATCGAGACCACCTCGCAGGGCCTGGTTTGCGAACCGGCACCTGACCTGACCGAAGTCATCCTGGGTCGGCTGGGCCGGCAGATCGCGGCGGCCACAAGCCAGGGGGTCAATCGCGAGCACCCGCTCCTGTCGGCGGCGCTTGCCGGTGGCTCGAGGGTTCAGGTTATCGCCCCGCCGGCAACCCGGTCTGGCGTGGCGCTAGCGGTCCGCCGGCATTCCATCGCCGACCTCGACATGGCCGCCCTGGCCCGGGCGGGTCTGTTCGCGACCAGCGCACCTGGCACCTCGGATGGTGGGAACGGGGAACTGACTGAGCTGTTGGCGGCCGGCGACAAGGGGGGGTTTCTCAAGGCCGCGGTCCGCCATCGCAAGACCGTGGTGATCTCGGGGGGGACGGGCTCTGGCAAGACCACCCTGTTGAATGCCCTTCTGAAGGAAATCGACCCGAGCGAGCGTCTGATCGTCATTGAGGATGCGCCTGAAATCAAACTCCAGGGTGCCAATGCCCTGGGTCTTCTGGCGGTTCGTGGGGATCAGGGGGAAGCCAGGGTCGATGCCGATGACCTGCTGGGGGCTGCCCTGCGGATGCGCCCGGATCGGATCCTGCTGGGCGAGTTACGGGGCCGCGAGGCCTTTGCCTTCCTGCGGGCGGTCAATACCGGACACCCAGGTTCCATCACCACCGTTCACGCCGATAGTCCGCAGAGCGCCCTTCAGCAGATCGCGCTTCTGGCCCTGACCAGCGGCGTCACCCTGAGCTGGGACATGGTGATGACCTATATCCGCCAGGTGGTTGATGTCGTGGTCCAGGTCGAACGCCGGAACGGCCAACGAGCCGTCACCGATATTCTATTCCGATCGCCATAAGAGAGGCCAAGCCTACAGGAAGTTCAGATATTTCGGCGTGAAGTTCGCCAGGTTCGGGAAGATCGTCGCCAGGTCGCTATCGGAAACACCGAACCACCTGCCGATGGTGGCCCCATACTGATCGACTGAGGTTGTGGGCACCAAGGCTGTGCCGGCCATGTCGGGGTTTCGGAAGCTTCCCAGATCGACGCCAAGGGTCGGATACTGACCATAGATGTCCCGTCCATTGACCGCTCCGCCCATAACGAAGTGATGCCCGCCCCAGGCATGGTCGGTGCCGTCGCCGTTGGTTGTGAAGGTCCTTGAGAAGTCAGAGGCCGTGAAAGTCGTCACGTTGGGGCGCATGTTGATCCCCCCGACATTCTGCAGCACGCCATCGAAATAGCTCATGGCGTGGGCGACCTTGGCCAGCAGGTTGGGTTGGGTCGAATTCTGGAAGTCGTGGGTATCCCAGCCACCCAGGCTGACAAAGAACACCTGCCGCTTGAGGCCCAGGGTGCTGTTGGCGGCGATCATCCGGGCGACAGTCTGCAGTTGGGTGGCCAGGCTGTTGGTCTCGACCTGGCCGGTGATCTGGTTGGTGTAGGCCGTCGGGGCCGGGATCGCCACGACCGCAGCCTGGGCGAAGGCTGAGTTCAGGGTTGTGGCTGAAACCATCGAGCGGCTGACCACGGTCGAGTAGTCGGCCGAAAACAGGTTCGGGCCGCTGGTATCCTGGATGATCTCTCGGAGTTTCCCGGGCGCAGTCGTGGACCCGAACAGGGTTGTGCCGGTGGCCGCATTCACCTGGATGGCGGGCTGAGCCGCCGTGGAGATCTGATATTGGGTGATCGTTCTGCCCGAGAGGAACACCGCGTTCCCGGCGGTCGATATGCCGGTAAACAGGCTGCTGGCACCGTTTCCGCTCGCCACGAGATCGGCAAATCGTCCCCCCCATCCGACACGCACGCCCTCTGCGGCACCTGCCTGCCAGGTGGATTGCTGATCGTTGTGGGAGAACAGATTGGCCGGAAAGGCCACCGACTTTGCCTGGAACTGCGCCTTGGTGATCGGCCGCACCAAGGTGCCGACATTGGCCACCACGGCCAGGCGACCACTATTGAATAGCGACTGCATGGGCGAGAGGAAGGGGTGTAAGGCGAAGGATCGCGACGACGCCGTCGTGCCGGCCGGCACTGGATTGGCCGTATTGGGCGTGATCGGCAGCACCCCGCCCCAGGCCTCGGGGGTCCTCAAGGTCGCCGTGCGGCCCGTCACCGAGGAGGTTTGGCCAACCGGCGTGGGGGCGGTGCCCACCGGCATGAGGGCAATCGGATCATTGCCGGTGTTCCGCGCCGCGAAGTAGCGCCCCCAGGAGTCAGAGTCAGTCGCCAGGACCGTGTTGTGGGAATCATTGCCCCCGAAAAGGAAGACGCAAACCATCGCCTTGTAGTCCGGCACAGACTGTCCCGCTGCCGACCCGACCGCGGCCATCTGCAGTGCAAAGGAACCTCCGACCCCCAGAGCCGAGAAGGCCCCTCCGAAGCGGAGTAGTTCGCGGCGATCCAACGATTTCATCGTCATGTCCGATGCTCTCAAGCATTTTCCGATAGGGGGTGAAGCAGAAATCGGGTCGGGAAAGGCTCTAACGCTGCACCAGGTAGTCGGGAGAAACCATCGTCATGAAGACCGCAAGCTTAGCGCGGTTGAGGAGGGCGGCGTCGATCTGTGCCTGGGTCACACCGGTACCGCTGGGGATGGCGACGCCGTTGACGGCATCGACAATCCGGGTTTTGAGCCCGGCGGGCATCTGACCATAGAGCAGCAGCCGGTTCATACGATCGGCTAGGGCCGAGGCGTCATTGGCCACCGCGACCTCACCGGCATAGGTGGACCTCACATCATTGCCCACACCGATGCCGCTGTTGATCGTGGTCTGCATGGTATTGATGTAGCCCGCGACCGTGACCTCATCGACAATCTGCAATTCCGGGGCTGTAAGGTTTAGGGTCCCCAGGCGCGTGTTGGGAGGGACATAGCCTGGTCGATAGAAGTTGAACACCGAGGGTGCCGCCAGAGGCGATTGGCCTAGGGAAGTGTTGGCGCTGGTGGAGGTAAACAGGAAGTTTCCCGAGGCGGAGGTGGCTCCAAACGTCCGGCTCCAGTTGGCCATTCGCACGATGGGCTCGCGAACCTTGCCAAAGGTGTTGCTCGACGCCACCGAGATATCGCGGGCTTCGCTATCGGTCAGAACCGCGCGAATGACGGCGGCCATGTCGCCACGGGTTCCGGCCCCGTTGTTGTTAAATGTTGAGGCG
>JANPAO010000459.1:0-2064 GCA_031429955.1 Phenylobacterium sp.
CCTGGCGGCTTGCGACGCAGGACGTACTTCTTGCCAGGCGTCACCAGTTGATAGGTGGGATTGGACTGCCCGCCCTTGAACTGGCGCACCTCAAGGGGACCGACATAGCCCTCCACATTGGCGGCCATCCAACGAGCCAGGGCGGCCTCATCGAACCGGTGGCTCTCAGCCACGTCCTTGGTGCCGGTGTTGAGCTGCTCGCGGGCCTGCTCTTCGGTTTCGGCCATGAACATTTCCCCTGAGGTTCTTACACGCGTTTGAAATCACCATACCGAGCGTGGCGGCTGCACCGCAAGGTGGGAGGTGTCAGCTCAGCGCGCGCCAGCCGATATCGGTGCGGTGGAACCCCCCCGCCAAATCGATCCGCCCAACTGCCGCATAGGCCATGTCACGGGCGGCCTCCAGAGTCGGCGCACGGGCACAGACATTGAGCACGCGGCCGCCACTGGCCCTCAGGTCTCCATCGGCGTCGCGACGGGTACCGGCATGAAAGACCATCACATCAGGGCCAAAGTTCTGCTCCGCACCCGCGATCAGGCCATCCTTCATTGGCGCATCGGGATAACCTTCCGCGGCGATCACCACACAGATGGCCGCGTCGTCGCGCCAGATCGGTTTCGGCATCTGGTCCAGCGTGCCCGTGGCGCAGGCCAGCAGATAGGGGACCAGATCGCTCTCCAGGCGCAGCATGAGAACCTGGCATTCGGGATCACCAAACCGGACATTGAACTCCACCAGCCTGGGGCCCTCGGCAGTGGCCATGAGCTCCACAAACAACACCCCGCGATAGGGGGCTCCTTCCGAAGCGATCCCTGCAAAGGCGCGCTCGGCCAGCTGCGCCTGGGTCTGGGCCATCAGCTCTGGCGTGAAGATTGGCGCCGGGGAATAGGTGCCCATCCCGCCGGTATTGGGACCCTGGTCCCCGTCATAGGCACGCTTGTGATCCTGGGCGGCACCAAACAGCATCGAGGTCGTGCCGTCGCACAGGGCAAACAGCGAGCCGATCTCTCCCACCAGGAATTCTTCGATGACCACGCGGGCACCCGCCTCGCCAAAGCGGCCGCCCAGCACATCATCGATGGCGGCCCCGGCGGTGGCCAGGTCCGGCGCGATCACCACGCCCTTGCCGGCCGCAAGGCCATCAGCCTTGATCACATAGGGCGGCTTGAAGGCGCCAAGCCCGGCCTTGGCGGCTCCCGCATCCTCAAAGACGGCATAGGCCGAGGTCGGCAGACTATGGCGGTCGGTGAAGGCCTTGGTGAAGGCCTTGGAACTCTCCAACTGGCCCGCCGCCGCGACCGGCCCAAAGCAGGGGATGGAGACGCGCGCCAGGGCATCGGCAAGACCCGCCTCGACCGTCACCTCCGGGCCAATCACCACCAGGTCGGCCGCCATCTCCTGGGCCAGCGCCACCAGGGCCGGCACATCGACAGGGCTGAGCGCGCGAAGCTCCCCCAGTGCCGCCATGCCGGGATTGCCGGGGGCGATCACCAGGCGGTCTGTCAGCGGTGAGGCCGCGATCTTCCAGGCCAGGGCGTGTTCGCGCCCGCCTGAGCCGACGAGGAGGATGTTCATGGTCGGGCTTTCGCCCGTCAGTGCGATGGGGTCAAGTCGGTCGGTGTTAGACGCCCATATCCAGCGAATAGCCCGCCGAGCGGACCGTGCGGATAGGGTCGGCATCGGCCTCCCGGTTCAGGGCCTTGCGCAGCCGGCCGATGTGGACATCGACGGTGCGGGCCTCGACATAGATGTCCGAGCCCCAGACGGCGTCCAGCAGTTGCTCGCGGGAAAACACCCTCCCCGGATGCTGCATCAGATAGTCCAGCAGACGAAACTCGGTAGGGCCCAGATGGATCTCAGCACCCGACCGCTTCACCCGGTGGGCGACACGGTCGATCACCAGATCGCCTACAAGCACTCGGTCCTCGGCAAGACCCGGCCGGATCCGGCGAAGCACCGCGCGGATCCGTGCCCACAGCACGCTAATTGCAAAGGGCTTGATGATTTAGTCGTCGGCCCCGGTATCAAGGCCCCGGATGCGGTCGGTCACCTCACCACGCGCCG
>JANPAO010000460.1:0-8398 GCA_031429955.1 Phenylobacterium sp.
CGCCAGCGGTCGATGTCGCGCACGAAATTGGACAGGGCCGTCCGCGTCCGCGCCTGCAGTTCGTCCGAGACGATCAGGTCGCGCACCGCCGACATCGCCGAGACGCCGGACAGCCGCGCGATCTGCAGCACCTTCTGCACCGAGGTGTCGCCGATGCCGCGCTTGGGGACATTGACGATCCGCTCGAAGGCCAGGTCATCGTCTGGAGACTGGATCAGGCGCAGATAGGCATGGGCGTCACGGATCTCCGCCCGCTCGAAGAACCGGGGGCCGCCCACCACGGTGTAGGGGATGGAGAGCAGCACAAACCGCTCCTCAAAAGCCCGCATCTGGAAGGAGGCACGGACCAGGATGGCCATGTCGCGATACTTGCGGGGGTCCTTCTCGGTGCTGCCCTTCTTGGCGCGCTCGATCTCATCAGCGATCAGCCGGCTCTCAGCCTCACCGTCCCAGACGCCGCGCACACTGACCTTCTCGCCACCGTTCTGGGCGGTCCACAGGGTCTTACCCAGGCGACCCTTGTTGGCGGAGATCAGGCCCGAGGCTGCTGCCAGGATGTGGCTCGTGGAGCGATAGTTGCGCTCCAGCCGGACCACGGTGGCGCCGGGAAAGTCGCGCTCGAAGCGCAGAATATTGTCCACCTCGGCCCCACGCCAACCGTAGATCGACTGGTCATCGTCGCCCACGCAGCAGACGTTCTGGCTGGCCTGGCCCAGCAGGCGCAGCCACAGATACTGGGCCACATTGGTGTCCTGGTACTCGTCCACCAGGATGTAGCGGAACCGGCGATGGAACTCGGCCAGCACCTCCGGATGCTTCATGAAGATCGTCAGGTTGTGCAGCAAGAGGTCGCCAAAGTCGCAGGCGTTCAGCACCCGCAGGCGCTCCTGGTACATCTGATAGAGGGCAGGGCCCTTGCCAGCGGCGAACTCGCGCCCCTCGTTGGCGGGCAGACGGTCCGGCGTCCAGCCTCGGTTCTTCCAATGATCAATCAGGCCAGCGAGAGTCTTGGGAGTCCAACGCTTTGCGTCAATGTTCTGAGCTTCCAGAACCTGCTTGATCAGGCGCTCCTGATCGTCGGTGTCGAGGATGGTGAAGCTTGATTTTAGGCCTACCAGTTCGGCATGGCGGCGCAGAACCTGGGCGGCGACTGAGTGGAAGGTGCCCAGCCAGCGCAGCCCCTCGGCCTGAGGCCCTATGATGGCGGTGATCCGTTCGCGCATCTCCCGGGCGGCCTTGTTGGTGAAGGTCACCACCAGCAGTTCCCAGGGCTTGGCCTTGCCGGTGGCCAGGATGTGGGCCAGGCGGGTGGTCAGGACCCGGGTCTTGCCGGTGCCGGCCCCAGCCAGGACCAGAACCGGCCCCTCGGTGGCTTCAACCGCAGTCCGCTGCTCGGGGTTTAGGCCCTCGAGATAGTCAGGCCCACGCACTCGGGCCAGGTCGCTGACACGGGGGGCGGAGAGATCGTCAAACGAGTCGGGAAAAGGCATTGGAACATATGTAGCACAGAGCGCCGGCGACTTAAGGCCTCTGCGCGAACATCAGGGCGGCAACCCGGCAGGCCGAGGCCAGGGGGCGATCGCCGCGGCCCTCGTCG
This sequence comes from Phenylobacterium sp., assembly GCA_031429955.1. Taxonomy (GTDB): domain Bacteria; phylum Pseudomonadota; class Alphaproteobacteria; order Caulobacterales; family Caulobacteraceae; genus Phenylobacterium. The sequence continues at coordinate 1,598 of JANPAO010000460.1, forward strand.
AGGCGCGCAATGAGCCCCGCCAGGCTGAGGGCCTGGGCCTGAGCCATTTCGTCCAGCACCGCCCAGAACTCGGGCTCCAGAGCCATCGAGGTGGCGTGGCCGGCCAGCAGGATGGAACGTTTTCGGAGTCTGGCCATCGGGGCCCCTTGCGTGTCGCCACCGAAATATCACCGCAACAGTGATCTGGCTTCCTGGGCCTTACGAAAAGCTGCTTGCCAAAAGATGACGCCAGCGTCATCTTTAATCCAAACAAGGTTCGAAAGGTCCTCCCCATGGCCGTTGTCGTCAATCTGAAGCCCTCGCCCACCCAACCCCTGCCCAAGCCGACCTTGCAATGGGGGGCAGCCCTGCGCGCCCTGCGCCGGTTGCTGCAGGACAGGGAGGACACCGGCCAGGTGTTTGAGATCATGCGGGCGCTGAACGGCACCTCCACCCGGGACGGCTATCTGCGGATGCTCACCACCCTCCAGGGCGGTCGCATCGCCTATGAGCGCCCGGAGTTTGCCGAAAAGCTGATGGACGACGCCTGGCTCGACAGCTTCGCCCCCGGCACGGTGGGAGCGGCCTACCGCGAATTTATCCGCAGCGAAAACCTGTCCGCTGACGGCCTGGCTGAGGTCAGCCGCATGGGGGAACGCTCTGTCGACCTCCAGCATCCGGTGGCCTGGTTTGGCCGCCGCACCCGTGATGTCCATGACGTCTGGCACATCCTGTCGGGCTATCACCGCGACGCCCTGGGGGAAGCCTGCCTTGTGGCCTTCTCCTATGCTCAGACCAAGGGGCTCGGCTGGGCCCTGATCGGCCTGGGCGCGGCCCTGCGCGCACGCGGAGGTGACCAGCCCTATACCCGCGCCATCTGGCAGGGCTACACCCGGGGCAAGGCGGCGGTCTGGTTGCTCGGGGAGGACTATGAGCGCCTGTTCCAGGAGCCGCTGGAGTCGGCCCGCCAACGCCTGAACATCACACCGGCGACCCTGTACAATTCGATCCCGCCTGAGGCGCGAGATCAGGCTGCTTCACGGCGGCTGGCGGCGTAGGGCCTCTGGAATTTACCCTTCCCCCTCGATGGGGGAAGGGCAGGGTTGGGGGTGAATTCTCTGAGATGCGGGAAGGTTAAGGTCGGCTCAGCGCCCTGTTGATCTCTTCCCCCGGCCCCCTGCACTCACCCCCACCCAACCCTCCCCCATCGAGGGTGAGGGCTTTTGAGGTGCTGCTTGCCGCGGGTGGTTCCCCACGTCGGCAGGCGACCTAGGTCTCCTCCCGCTTGGCTCCGTCCAATAAGCGGTGGGCCTTGTCGGCTTCTGTCTTGTCCTGAATCTTTTTCGTCTTGCTGCGACCAAACTTGACTCGGTTGGCCGCCGCCTGGACCTTGTCGCCCTCTCGGACCTTGGCCTTGCGGGCCTTGTTGAAGTTGATGATGTCGTTCATCGCGCCGCGACCAAGGCCCATTTGACCCCGGCCTCCATGGCTATTTCAGCGAGGCGCAGAAGCGTTGGATGCGTCCGCAGGCGTCCTCCAGCACGCTGTTGGAGGTGGCGTAGCTGATGCGGAAGAAGGGCGAGAGGCCAAAGGCCGCCCCAAACACCACCGAGACGCCCTCCTGCTCCAGCAACTCCACGGCGAAGTCGGCGTCGCTGGAGATGACCTTGCCGCTGGGAGCAGTCTTGCCGATCAGCTTCTCCACCGAGGGATAAACATAGAAGGCGCCCTCCGGTGTCGGGCAATGCAGGCCGCTGGCCTGGTTGAGCATGGAGACCACCAGGTCGCGCCGCTGTTCGAACAGCTTGGCATTGGGCTTGATGAAGTCCTGGGGACCGTTCAGCGCCTCGACGGCCGCCCACTGGGAAATGGAGGAGGGGTTCGACGTGGTCTGACTCATGACCTTGGCCATCAGTTTGATCAGGGGCTCGGGGCCGGCGGCATAGCCGATCCGCCAGCCGGTCATGGCATAGGCCTTGGAGACCCCGTTCATGGTCAGCGTGCGGTCGTAGAGCGCCGGCTCCACCTGGGCGATGGTCCAGAACTGGAAATCGCCGAACACCAGGTGTTCGTACATGTCGTCGGTGAGGATCCAGACCTGGGGATGGCGCATCAAGACATCGGCGATGGCCCGCAGTTCGGCCTTGGTATAGGCCGCGCCCGAGGGGTTGGAGGGCGAGTTGAGGAAGACCCAGCGGGTCTTGGGGGTGATGGCGGCCTCCAGGTCGGCCGGCTGCAGCTTGAAGCCCGTGGCCGCGGTGGTGGGCACAGCCTTGGGCTGGCCACCCGCCAGCAGCACGATGTCCCAATAGCTCACCCAATAGGGGGTCGGGATGATCACCTCGTCGCCGGGCGACAGGGTGGAGATCATGGCGTTCCAGATCACCGGCTTGCCGCCGGGGGAGACGTTCACCTGGCTGACCTTGTAGGTCAGGCCGTTCTCGCGCTGGAACTTGCCGACGATGGCTTCCTTCAGTTCCACGATGCCGTCGACATTGGTGTACTTGGTCTTGCCGTCGCGGATCGCCTTGATGGCGGCGTCCTTGATGTTGTCAGGCGTGTCGAAATCGGGCTCCCCGGCGGCCAGCGAGATCACATCGCGCCCCTGGGCCTTGAGCTCGCGGGCTTTCGCGTCCGCCGCCAATGTGGCGGAGGGCTTCACGCGGGACAGAGCGGCGGATTCAAGCGACATGGCCGGGACTCGTAAGGGGGGTGGGACAAACGGGGTGGGGTGTAGCCGATGCTGGGGCAAAGGCATAGAGCAGCCAGCCGGTTTGAAATTCCGCGCCAGAGGAGAATTCGCTTCTTGGTCGGGAAGCGCACTTGATGGGATCAGCGGTTTGCTGGAACGGCTTCCAGCAATCGTTCCAAGGCGCGATTCAGGCTCCCCGTGGCCTCACGTTGCCCGGTGTATCGACCGCTACGCACGACGACTAGGTCATGCGAGGGGATAATGATCGTGTGCTGCTCGCCGGTGCCCGCCATGAAAGAAGCGTCCTTCGGGGCTGCGAAACAGTCGGCGGTGTTCAACCAAGAGAAGCCGCCATAGTTGATCCTGCCGTCGGCCGGGCATGCGGGTTTGGCCGTGCGGTGCTAGGGCGACCGCAACATGACGATCTCAAGTCCAGTGGGTTTGGCGTTGAGCCTGCCCTGCAGTTCCCGCAAAGCAGATTTTGGTATAAACTCTTCGGCATGGAACACGCGCGCATCTCGGTTGACCCGGAGGTCATGGGTGGCAGGGCCTGTATCGAAGGCACTCGGGTGCCTGTGCACATCATCCTTGGTCACCTTGGTTCGGGGGCGACGTTGGCCGAGTTGCTTGAAGGCTATCCGATGATTTCGCAGGCTGATGTTCAGGCTGCGATGTCCTACGCGGCCGATCTTGTTGAACACGAAGGTGTTGTCGCGGCGTGAGCCCACTGGGCGAGCAAGGGCTGCTGTTCGACGAATGTGTGGACCGGGTGTTGGCTGTTCGTGCGTTTGGTCTACATAGAAAGATCATATTCACCAGTGACGTGGCGCAAGGCGCTACAGATCCCGAGGTCCTGGCGCTTGCACGTCAACTGGGCTTGATCTTGGTAACGGAAGACATGGGATTTGGTCGGTTGATCTTCCAAAAAACCCTTAAGTCTCCGCCGGGACTCATTCTGATAGGGCTGGATCCGATGCCTCGGCGGGATCGCGCGGGCTATCTCGCTGACCGCGCGCCCGAGGCACTCTTGCGAGCGAAGGGGGCGTTGGTGACGATTGGGCCGCGTTCAATTCGCGCGCGGCCGTTTCCTGCCGGAACCGCGGCTTGACCCAGTCATGATAACAGGTGACCCAGCGCAGATGCGTCGCCTGCTCGCCCTCGTCACCAATATGGATCGCCAGGCTTGGCGAACCTTGGCGGTGTCGTTCGTGCTGTTCGGCGGGGTTGGGATCGTCTTCCTGTTTGGGGCCCAGGTGTTGGGCTTCAATGGCGAGGCCACTGTGGAGCAGTGGCTGGGGGCGGCCAGTGGTCCCTGGGCACTGCCGGCCGCGGTGGCGGCCTTTGCGCTACTGGCCTTCATCGGTGTGCCGCAGTTCATGCTGATTGCGGCGGCGGTGGTGGCTTTCGGTCCCTGGACGGGCCTGGTCTATAGTTGGATCGGCACCATGGTGTCGTCCCTGGTGGGCTTCTATCTGGGGCGGTTCGCCGGGGCCAAGGCCCTGCAGACCCTGTCGGGCGAGAGCATGCAGCGGTTCATGGACCTGGTGGGGCGCAACGGCTTCCTGGCCAGCCTGATCGTGCGCCTGGTGCCGTCGGCCCCGTTCATCGTGGTCAATATGGCCGCTGGCGTCACGCCCATGCGGGTGCTGTCCTTCGCCGCCGGGACGGCGTTAGGCATCATTCCGAAGATTGCGCTCACCGCCTTTGCCGGAAATTCCATCGTCCAGGCCCTGAAGGGCGGCAGCCTGAAACACCTGGCCTGGCTGGTGGCGATCGCCGCCCTGTGGATCGGCATCGGCTGGTTTGCGCGTCGGTGGTTGAAGTCGCGCGAAGCTGACAACGTCCCTGACTAGGGCTAGGCTAGAAGCAGGAGATCAGCATGACCCAACATGTGACGATTGAGCTCAGCGAGGATCAGATGGCTCAGCTCGACATCCTGGCCCTCCATAAGGGGGCCCCGATTGAAGCGCTGATCGTCGAGGCTGTGGATCAGGTTCTCGGATATGATACTTGGTACCGAGGGATGGTCCAGGAGGGGCTGGACGCGGCCGCCCGGGGGGAACTCATCCCGCACGATCAGGTCGTCGCTGAAGGGCAAATTCGGCGCGCTGAGCTGTTGGCGAGGAAGGCGGCTGGGTGAGCCTGCTCTGGGCAGCACCTGCGCGGGCCGATCTTGCCGCCTTGGTTCGATACATCGCCAACGATGATGTCGATGCGGCCCTACGTATCGAAAGTCGGATCATCGCTGCAGTGAGTCGACTGTCGGAAATGCCGAATGTTGGGCGTAAGGGAAAAGTAGCTGGGACGCGCGAACTGGTGGTTCCCAGGACCGCCTATCTTGCGGTCTACCGAATCTTGAACGGCAATGTGGAGGTGCTCCGTCTTCTCCACGGCGCGCAACAGTGGCCGCCCAGGAGTCCCTGACCATGCTGAAGCTCTTCACCTTTCCCGGCACCATCGGTTTGGCTTGCCATATCGGCCTGGAGGAAGCCGGCGCGGACTATGAGATCGAGATCGTCGATTTCCGTGCCGATGCCCAGCGCAAGCCCGAGTTCCTGGCGATCAATCCGAAGTCGCGAGTTCCCGCCCTGGCCACCGATCGTGGCGTCATCACCGAGGCCCCGGCGATCCTGAGCTATGTGGCGCAGCTCTATCCTGCGGCGAAGTTAGTCCCGCTCGGTGACGCCTACGGCCTAGCCCAGGTCCAGGCCTTCAATACCTATCTCTGCTCATGGGTGCATCCGGCTGCGGCGCACCGGATTCGGGGCTACCGCTGGGCCGATGATCCGGCCGCGATCAAGGAACTGGCCCGCAAGGCCCCGGAGGTGTTTTCCGACGCGATGGGCTTGATCGAGCGGGAGCTGCTCATCGGCCCCTGGGTGATGGGGGAGGCCTATTCGATCTGCGACGCCTATCTCTACACCGTGGCCGGCTGGCTGCCCCGTGATGGGATTGATCCGGCCCTCTTTCCCAAGATCGCCCAGCACACGGCACGGATGGGCGAACGCCCTGCCGTGAGGAAGGTTCTTGCGCAACTGGCGGGGTAGCGGCGTCCTGGCGCAAGACTCTTGCGTCGAAGGCGGGGATTCGATAGATCGTCGTCCCATGCAACGTCGTCTGCACAGCCAGCTTCTTCTTACGCTGGGGCTTAGTCGCCCCTGGGCGCCCCTTTAGGCTGCGCATCTTCGCGGCCGGGCGCTTCAGGGGATGACCCCGTCGCCCGAGCCTTCTAGAACATCCCGCGAAGAATGAAGTGACCCCCATGACCGTATCCCCAACCGAGACCGCCATCGTCCAGGACGCACCCCGCAAGGAGAGTGACCGGGTCATTGTGTTTGACACCACCATGCGCGATGGCGAGCAGTCGCCTGGTGCCTCGATGTCGCTGGACGAAAAGCTGGAGCTGGCCAAGATCCTCGAGGAGATGCGGGTCGATGTGATTGAGGCTGGCTTCCCCATCGCCTCCAACGGCGATTTCGAAGCTGTGCTGAGGATCTCCGAGATCGTCACCGAGAGCACGGTTTGCGGCCTGGCCCGGGCCGGCATGGCCGATATCGAGCGTTGCGCCGAGGCCATCCGCCCGGCCAAGCGGGGCCGCATCCACACCTTCCTGTCCACCAGCCCCAGCCACCGCGACCACATCCTGCGTGCCAGCCAGGAAGACATTCTGGAGATGATCACCAAGTCGGTGGGTCATGCCCGCAACCTGTGTGATGACGTGGAGTGGTCGGCTCAGGACGCCACCCGGACCGAACAGGACTTCCTGCGGCGCTGCGTGGATGCGGCTATCAAGGCCGGAGCCGGCACCGTCAACCTGCCCGACACCGTGGGCTATTCCTATCCCAGCGAATATGCCGACATCTTCCGCGACATTCTGGAAAACGTCGACGGAGCCGACAAGATCATCCTGTCCACCCACTGCCACAACGACCTGGGCCTGGCCGTCGCCAACAGCCTGGCCGGGGTGCAGGGCGGGGCGCGGCAGGTGGAGGTGGCGATCAACGGGATCGGCGAACGGGCCGGCAATGCCGCGCTTGAAGAGATCGTCATGGCCCTGAAGGTGCGCGGCGACCGACTGCCTTTCTATACCGGTATCGAGCCCCAGCACATTACCCGGGCCAGCCGCTACG
>JANPAO010000461.1:0-3435 GCA_031429955.1 Phenylobacterium sp.
AGCCCCTGTTCGGCCACCAGCCCGTGATAGTCCGACAGTGGTGCGCCAATAGGCCTGGCAAAACTGCCGGGGCGCAGGTGATAGGCCAGGAAGCCTGCGGTCCGACCCGGCCAACGCCAGACGGTTACTCGGGCGTCAGGCCGCACCGTACCCACAGCCTGGGCGAAGTCTGGACCCATCAAGGGATTGGCAAACTCGGGGTGGCTCGCACAAAGCACACGCCAAGCCGCGACATCGGTCGGGGCCAAGTCTCTGGGATGAAAGGTTTCGGCGGTCAGCATCATCTCGAACCTAGCGCGTCCCGGTTAGGGAAAGGTGGAGAGCTGCGCTGCAAAGCATATGCCGCGAGGCGTGTGCCGCCTCGCCTCAGAGGCGATCTGAAAAGGCCGCCTTGAGGATGGCTTCCAGCCAGGTCGCGTCGACGGAGTCAAAGGCCGCGGGTTCGGTGGCGTCGACGTCGAAGACGGCGATGAGTTTGCCGTCCCAATCAAACACCGGCACCACCACTTCGCTGGCCGAGCGGCCGTCACAGGCGATGTGACCTGGGTAGGCGTGAATGTCAGGAACCAGTTGGGTTTCGCCCGTCGCGGCGGCTGTGCCGCAGACGCCGCGGCCAAAGGCAATCCGCAGGCAGCCTAGGGTGCCCTGATAGGGCCCCACCACCAGCTCCCGCTCACGGTCGGGATCCACCACATAGAAGCCGGTCCAGAAATAGTGCTCGAAGCTGGCCGCCAACATGGCCGTCACGGTGGCCATACGCGCGGTCAGATTGGGTTCGCCCTCCAGCACCGCAGCAATTTCCTGGGCCACCGCCGCATAGCGGTGCGCCTTATCCATGGGCAGGGCGAGATCGTTAAAGGCTTCGGCCATGGCCCACTATACCCAGGCCGTCAGCCCGCCGCCACCAGCCGGCGCGCGCTCTTGCGACCGACCACCGCCTCCAGGCTGCGGCCGATCCGATCGGCTTGGCTCGCGTCCATCTCCGGCCGTGTCAGCAGGTTGCGAATGGCGTCAAAATGGATCTCGATCACCGCCGGTTCGCAGGCATCAGGCCCGCCCATGGCGTCCACATAGGCAATCATCGACTCCGAGGCGCGCTCTACCGTTCGGTCCCTGACCTGGCGAGCCCGGAAGGTGGTGTGCTGCATGACCCGGTACATCATCTGAAGGGTCGGGCGATCCACGCCACCGCGCGCCTGAATGAGGCGACGCATGGCCTCAAGCTCCACACTGATGGTCTCGCGCGCCATGGCCCGCCCAGCATCGTCGGCCACCTCCTCGGGATCACAGTCGCGGCGCAGGGGCCCGGAATAGTTCAGCTCGACCTTCCGACGCCGATCGGGACCGACATAGGCCTCGCTGACGATAAAGGGGCGGGGCTTACGCAGCACAAGTTGGATCCGAGACAAGATCGCGGCCGGCGTGAAGGGCTTGATCACAAACTCATTGACCCCGGCCAGCCGGGCAATCTCGACGTCCCTTTGGCTACAATGACCCGTCACCATGATCACCGGAACCGCTGGGTCAGGCACCAGGGGATCCGGCACGATGGCTGCGCGCCGAATGGTACGCACCAGCTCAAGCCCATCCATCACGGGCATCTTGCTGTCGGTGAAGATCATGTGGGGACAGCGATGGCGCAGCAGTTCCTTGGCCCGACCGCCATCAGAGGCGGTGTGAACCTCGCCGACCCCGCCTGCCCGCAGCACATCGGTGATCAGGCGCAAGGTGTTGGAGTGGTCATCCACCACCAACACGGTGAGCTCCGACAGATCCTCGGGCGTCAGGTTCGAACTTGGCAGTACGCGCGGCGAGCTCATCAGCTCCTCGTTCCCACAATTTGGGCGAGTCTAGCCGGGCGATATTGAGATCGGGTTTATGGCGGGCCACCGCCCTTGCGCATCAGACCGGACGTCCCCTGTCCTATGCTTCAAGCGGTCGTGAAGGTGACGGCGGATCGTCCGAAGTCCATCGAAACAGAGGTAAAGGTACGCAGCAGATCCATTCCCAGGACCAAGGCTGGTTTGGATTCGAGTCCCCACAGGCCAAAGACGCTGATGTCGGCAAACACCACCGGCACGTTGCCGAGGAGTATCCCACCAAGACGCAGGAAGGGCAGGTTGATGAGCTCACCGGGAAAGGTTTCGCCGGTGACCGAGACCATGGTCACGTGCTCGATCTTCTCCACCAGACGCGGATCGACCAGGGCCCGCAGGGTGGGATTGCCGATAGAGAGTTGGGCACCGGAGTCGATCATCGCACTGATGGGAATCTTGCCCAGGTCGGCATCGACGATGGTCAGTTGGCCAATACGCTTGCGGGCCGGCACCACGACGCTGTCGGCGGTCGAAACGTCGGTTCGAGACCGGGCAATCGTCACCTGCTTGCGGGCCATATCCAGCACCAGCCGCTGACCCTGCAACCAGTCCACCGCCAGGAGGCCCTCGATGTCGGTGCCCACGAATGGCAGCACCGGAGTCTTGACCCGTCTTTGTGCCCGCACCCCGACCTGCAGCTTCTCGATCAGGACGCTGTCGCGCGCCTTGCGCCCGACGATGGTGTTGACCACCACCTTCCCGCCCGGCGGAAGGTTCAGCTTTCGCGCCAGGCTCGTAGAAATGCAGGAGCGATTGGCCCCGGTGTCGACCATGAAGTTGTAGGGACCCAGGCCGTTGATCGTCACGGGCACGGTGATCCGCGAAAAGGCGTCCCGGCCGCTTGCGACCTGCGACTCAGGTTCCGGCGGATCGGTGACCGTCGGCGGCACGATCTCTTGCGCCAAGGCCAGGCCGGGGGCCATCAGCCAGGCTCCCCCCATCGCGCCGGCGGCACCCCGCCGGGTCAGGTCGCGAGGTTGGCCCGCCACGACTAGGTCAGGCCCTTGCTTGGATTGATCAGGTACTTCTCGCCTGTCGACTTACGATTATAGGCCGCAGCGATCTCCGGCTGCAGCACCTCGGCCAGGGAGATTTCGTGCGAGTAGTGGCTCGCGAAGGTGGTCTTTAGTTCGTCCAAAACCCGCTGCCGCAGCTTCTGCGCCGCTTCGGCCCCGACCTTCATCAGGAAGGGTGTCAGCAACCAACCACCAAGGCCCCAGGACATACCAAAGCTGCGCGCCAGCTCCGTCGGCCGGGTGTCGAGCCCACCATAGATGTAGACCTGCTTATAGGTGGTCGAGCCATAGCGACTATAGGTCTTGGCGGTCATATTGGCCGCCACCTCCATGCCGCTCAGGATCTGACCGGCCAGCTTGCCACCGCCGATGGCATCAAAGGCGAGCGTCGCCCCCGTGGCCGCCAGGGCCTTGATCAGCGCTTCCATGAAGTCCGGCGCGCTGGAGTCGACGATGTGTTTGGCCCCGATGGCCTGCAGGATCGCGGCCTGCTCAGCGCTGCGGACCACATTGACCAGTTCCACCCCGTCCTTGAGGCAAAC
>JANPAO010000462.1:0-13503 GCA_031429955.1 Phenylobacterium sp.
TTCTTCGGCACCGGCACCACCGGGGCCGCAGCCAAGCAGTTGGGCCGTCGCTACATCGGTCTGGAACGGGACGAGGGCTATGCCAAGATTGCCAAGGCGCGGATTGCTAAGGTGGTGCCGCTGACGGAGGCTGATCTCGAGGTCATGGGCTCCAAGCGCTCGGAGCCCCGCATCCCCTTCGGCCAGATCGTGGAGTCGGGGATGCTACGGCCCGGCGACACCCTGTATTGCTCCAAGGGCGAGCGCTCGGCCCGGGTGCGGGCCGACGGCAGCCTGGTGATCGGCGAGATGGCCGGCTCCATCCACAAGGTCGGCGCCATGGTGCAGTCGGCACCGGCCTGCAACGGCTGGACCTATTGGCATTTCAAGACCGATAAGGGGCTGGCCCCCATCGACGTTCTGCGGATGAAGATGCGGTCCTCCCTGGCGCAACTGGCAGCCTGATGAGAAATCCCTCGGCCGCCGGGCAAATTGTCTGGCGGTCGGGGCGGTCGGGTCTAAGCTCAGTGTCATGAACCCGCGCATCTATGTCCTGACCCTGGTGACCTTCGCCTTCGGGTCGGGGGCCTTCATCTTCGCTGGCCTATTGGAGAGCCTGGCCGCCGACCTCTCGGTGACGACCGCCGTGGCGGGCCAGCTCCAGACAGTGTTTGTTCTGACCTCGGCGGTTCTCGGACCCTTGGCCGCCTGGAAGTTCGGGCGGGTCGACCGGAAGTTCATGGTCATAGCCGGCCTGAGCCTGGGCCTGATTCTGCATCTGGCCTGCGCCTTCACACCGAATTTCGAAACCTTGATGGTGCTTCGGGCCTTGGCGGGCCTGGCCGGTGCCATGTCGGGTCCAGCCGCCAGCGTGGCTGCGGCCTCCCTGGCCGCGCCAGAGCGTCGTGGATCGGCCCTGGCCATGGTGTCGGGGGGCATGACCCTGGCCTTCGTGATCGGCATTCCCCTGGGCAGTGTCGTCGGGGCCGCCTTCGGCTGGCGCGCCACCTTCCTATTGGCCGCGAGCCTATCCAGCATCGCTCTGGCCGCGGTTGTCTTCCTTCTGCCGCGGGTTCCCGCGCCGCCGCCTCGCGAAGGTGGGGCTGACAAGATCGGTGCGATCCTGCCCGCCGTCTGGCCCTTCTATCTGACCACCTTCCTGACCTTCGCCGCCAACATGACCCTCAACCTCTACATCGCCCCCATCGTCCGGGTCGGCGCGGGGGTAACCGGGGCCGGCGTTGGGGCCTTCCAGGCCATGATCGGGGTCGGCTCCATTGCGGGCCTCTGGTTGGGAGCCAGGGCCGCAGATCGCAGCGCGGGGCGCAATTGGATCCTGCAGGGCTTTGTGATTCAGGCCACAGCCATGAGTGTCCACTTCGCCGCCACCCATCATGTCCTGCCAGACGGCTGGCCCAGCGCGGTCCTTGTGGCGCTGGGCATCTTCCTTGCGGCCACGGCGCTGTTCTCCATCACCCCGGTGATCCAGTCCCAACTGATCCAGACCAGCGGTGGCGCGCCGGTGGCCCTGGCCCTCAACGGATCGGTCATTTCCATGGGACAAGCCCTGGGCTCGGCCGCCGGGGGCGCGGCCCTGGCGGCCTATGGCGTACCCGCCATCCCAGGGGCGGCCCTGGCCCTGTCGCTCACCGCCCTGATCACCCTGGCGCTGCTATATCCCCGCGCCCAGTCGGCACCGACGGACAAGGCTTAGGACCATGACCGGAACAGACGCAGAGCTTCAGGCCTGCCGCACCATGTTTGCCGGGCATCGGGTCGAGGCCTTCGGCGGGACCATCCATGTGCCGGCCAGCCTGGAGTACAGCTGCACCTTCGCCTGGGACAGCGGCTATCACGCCCTGGCCCTGCGGCACCTGGATCGCCGCCAGGCGGTGGAAGAACTCCGAACCCTCTACAGCGCCAACCTGACGCCAGGGGGGCTGCTGGCCCATGAGCGGCCGCTGCCAGGGGCCGAGGCGCGGACCAAGTTGGTGACCGAATGGCTCGGGCCGATCTATCGACCCGACGGTCGCAGTTGGTTGATCGACCCGCCGGTGGCGGCCTATGCGGCGGCCCAGATCTTCGACCCTGCCCTTGACCGCGACCAGACCCTGCTTGACCTGGCGGGGGACCACCTGAGCGCCATCGACGCCCATCGGACCCTGACACCCGGCGGCGCGCCGGTGATCCTGCATCCCCTGGAGTCTGGGGCCGACGTGTCGCCGCTGTTCGACGCCCTGGTGGACACCACCTCGCGCCGGACTCTGCTGACCCATCATCGTGCCCTGAGCACGGGCCTAGACGCCATCGCCTATGACCTGACCCTGGCGCGGGCCGGCGGTCATGGCTTTATCGTCGCCGACCCGATTTTCTGCGGTTGGCATCTGCTGGCCCTTGAGGCCTTGGCCGAGGCTTGGCGGCGAGCGGGGGAACCGGGCAAGGCCGCCGTGCTCGAGGATCGCGCCGCCAGCCTCGCCGCCGAGATGATCGCCTTGATGTGGTCCGACGATCTGCAGATGTTCGTGGGTTACGATCATGTGGGAGCGCGTCAACTCGCGGTGGCGACCCTGGGAGGCATCATCGCCGCAGCCAGCCGCCACATGATCGCCGCCGGCATCGGCGACCAGGTGGCCGACGCGCACCTGCGACCGGAGACGTCGCGGTTCTGGGGGCCGGCTGGTGTGGCTTTCAACCCGCTGGACGGGGCCGAGATCAATCCCAAGGCCCTACTTTGGCGCGGTGACGTGGTCTGGGGGGCCACACAATACTGGGCCCATCTGGTGCTGTCGCGCCTGGGCCGCAGGGAAGCCGCATCCCGTGCGCGCACCGAACTGAGCGCCCTGATCGCAGGCTCCGGCTTTCGGGAATTCTATAGTGCGGTCACCGGACAGGGCTATGGGGCCGGCGAGGACGGGGGCTTCACCTGGCCAGCCCTCATCCTGGAGATGCGGGCCGACGCAAAACACTAGAGCAAGGCCATCAGTCCAGCCTTCGCCGCCTTCAAGAAGACGCTGGGCAAGCCCTCGAGATCGCGTCTGGGCGACCAGATCACGCCGGTTGCCTCCCCTTCGGCGCGCAGCAGGGTCAGGGTCAGGGTGAAGTGGGTAAAGCCATGCTCCACCTGCCCGACATGACGCCAGTCAGCCCTTGCCGGAGCAGCGGCAAGGGCCTGTGCCATGGTCAAGGGCGCGGCCAGCCAATCGCTGGTGGGTAGGGCCAACATGCCGCCCAGCAGTCCTTTGGGCGATCGACGGACCAGAGCCACCTGGTCCCCCCGGGTGAGGATATAGGCCACCCCGTGCCGATGGGGACGGGCAGCCTTGGCGGTCTTGCGCGGATAGGCGTCGGGCCTACCCGTGGCCAGCGCCGCACAGCTCTCTGAGAGCGGGCAGCGGTCACAGAGCGGCGACCTGGGTTTACAGATCGTGGCCCCCAGATCCATCAGGGCCTGGGCCCAGTCCCCCGGTCGCTGGTCGCGCACCAGGGTCTGCGCCAGACGCTTGAGTTCGGGCTTGGCCAGAGGCAAGGGTGCCTCAACGGCAAAGAGGCGCGAGATCACCCGCTCCACATTGCCGTCCACCACATTGGTGGGACGGTCAAAGGCGATGGCAGCCACGGCTGCGGCGGTATAGGAGCCAAGGCCCGGCAGCCGGCGCAGACCCTCTTCGGTATTGGGGAACACCCCGCCATGGTCGGCAGCCACGGCCCGCGCGCAGGCCAACAGATTGCGGGCGCGGGCGTAGTAGCCGAGCCCCGCCCAGGCCGCCATCACCTCGCCGTCGGCCTCGGCGGCCAGGTCGCTGACGGTGGGCCAACGGGCGGTGAATTTCAGGAAATAGGGCGTGGCGTGGGGGACGGTCGTCTGCTGCAGCATCACCTCGGAAAGCCAGACCCGATAGGGATCGGCCCGCACCCCGGCCCGGCCGTCCAGGGGTCCGACGCGCCAGGCGAGGTCTCGCGCCTGGTCATCGTACCAGGCCAACAGCTTGGCACGGAGGGCGTCGGGGTTCACATGAACTGGCTAGCCGATTGGGCCGCTGTCGTCACCCGGCACTGGCCGAAAGTTCAGCATCTTGCCATGGATAGACCATGTCACACCCGACCCGCCTCACCGCCGCCGACCTCAGCGGTACCTCTGGGTCCGCCCTGCTGGCTCTCAACAACGCCCATGCCTCGGAACTGTCCTGGCTGACCTCGGACGGCCTGGCGCACCTTGTCACCCAGGCCTTCTTTGCAAAGCGGATCGGAGAGGCCGACGCCTTGCTCTTGGCCTTCGACCAGACGGCCAGCTACGGCAGCCCCAATTTCTTGTGGTTTCAGGCGCGGTTCCCCCGCTTTGTCTATGTGGACCGCATCGTCGTGTCGGCGGCGGCCCGCGGACGGGGTTTGGCGCGCGACCTCTACAGCGACCTCTTTCAAACCGCGGCGCTAGCGGGACATGAGCAGATCCTCTGTGAGGTCAACACTGTGCCACCCAATCCAGGGTCAGACGCCTTCCATGCCCAGATGGGCTTCGCCGAGGTGGGGAGCGCTTCAATTCACGGTGGTGCCAAGTCGGTTCGCTATCTGGCAAGGCGGTTGTCGGCGACTGACGTCCACTCAGGCTGATGACCCCACCCGGTTGGAGGATGTAGGGTAGGCCCATGACCAAGCGTCCGCTTCCCACCGCTGCCGAGGCTGCGTTCATCCTTTCGCGCAAGCGCACGCGGCCACAGCGTCGGCCGCTGCCGTCGGCGGGGCGGGGATTGAATAGGCTGCTGAAGATGCTGGATGCCAAGTACGGCCAGGGGCCAGGGGCGCTGCAGGCCCGCTGGCGGGAGATCGTTGGCGAGCAGATCGCCAAGCGCACCGAGCCGGTGAAACTCTCCAAGACCAAGTCCGGCGAGCCCGCCGCCCTGGAAATCCGCGTGGCCGGCGCAGCCGCAGCCCTGATCCAGCATCAGGCCCCGGAGATCGTGGCGCGGGTCAACCTGTTCCTGGGGGCCGGTGCGGTGAACAAGCTACGCATCGTGCAGGGACCTTTGCGCCATCCGAGGTCGGAGGTGACCAAGCCCCAACGGCGCGTCCTGCCGCCACTGGACGCCGGGCTGGAGGCGGAACTGGCCTCAAGCCTCGCCCAGGAACCTGACGGCCCTTTGAAGGCCGCATTGCTAAGTTTGGGTCGCGGGGTGCTGCGGGACCACCGCCGCCGTTGACTTTGCCCCCGTGACGGGGGAATCGCGCTTTAATCCTTTCTTCAGATCTGCCTAGAGGGCTCAGATGCCGAACTTCACCCGCCGCCTCCTCGTCGTCGCCGCCCTGAGCGTGCTTGCGCTTGCCGGCTGCTCCAAGGGCGGAAGCGCCAAGACCGATGCCGCCGACATGACCCTGGGCGATCCCAAGGCACCGGTCCAGATCACTGAGTACGCCTCGGCCTCCTGCAGCCACTGCGCCAAGTTCAACAATGAGGTCTTCCCGGCCTTCAAGGCCAAGTACATCGACACCGGCAAGGTCCACTACACCTTCAAGGAATTCCTGACCCCGCCGGTCGAGGTGGCGGCCGCAGCTTTTCTGACGGCTCGTTGCGCGGGCAAGGACAAGTACTTCAGTGTGCTCGACGCCGTGTTCCAAGCCCAGAACGAGATGTTCACCACCGGCGACATGCGCGGCATCCTTCTGCGCATCGCCCAGTCATCGGGCATGACCGAGACCCAGTTCAACGCCTGCATCACCGATGAGGCAGCCCTGAAGGCGCTGAATGCGCGGGTCGAAAAGGCCGGCAAGGAACAGAGGATCAACGCCACCCCGACCTTCCAGATCAATGGCAAGACCTTCAAGGAGGGCGAAGCCACCCTGGCGGAGTTCGACACCGCCATCGCCGCGGCCCTGGCCAAGAAGTAGGAAGGATCCCGCCCGCCCGTGCACTTCCAGCGGCTTCGCCTTTCGGGCTTCAAGTCCTTCGTCGATGCGACTGAGTTTCGCATTGAGCCCGGAGTCACGGGCATTGTCGGACCCAATGGCTGCGGCAAGTCGAACCTGCTGGAGGCGCTTCGTTGGGTGATGGGTGCCAATTCGGCCAAGGCCATGCGGGCCGGCGGAATGGACGACGTGATCTTTGCAGGGTCGGGGGGTCGGGCCTCCCGCAACCATGCCGAGGTCACCCTGACCATCGACAACACCGACCGTCGCGCCCCCTCGGCCTTCAACGACCACCCGGTTCTGGAGGTGGTGCGTCGCATCGACAAGGGCGAAGGCTCCACCTACCGCATCAACGGGCGCGAGGTGCGGGCCCGGGACGTCCAACTGCTCTTTGCCGACGCCTCGACCGGGTCCAATTCGCCGGCCCTGGTGCGGCAGGGTCAAATCTCAGAACTGATCGCCGCCAAGCCCCAGAACCGTCGTCTGATCCTGGAGGAGGCCGCCGGCGTCTCGGGGCTCCACACCCGGCGACATGAGGCTGAGCTGAGGTTGCGGGCGGCGGAGACAAACCTGACGCGGTTGGAAGATGTTGCCAAGGAACTGGAGAGCGCGCTCAATCGCCTGCGCCGGGAAGCTCGCCAGGCCGATCGCTACAAGAAGATCTCCGCCGAGATCCGCGCCCTGCAAGGGGCCGTGCTCTATGCCCGCTGGTCTGAAGCACGCGGCGCTGCCGAGCGGTTGCAAACCGAGGCGGCCGCAGCCATCGCCGCTGTGGAGGCCACCGCGCGCGAGGCCGCCCTGGCCACCACCGCTGCGGCCGCAGCCGAAGATCAGATCAAGCCCCTGCGGGAGGCTGAGACCATTGCTGCGGCTGTCCTGCACCGCCTGGCCATCGACCGAGACCGCCTGGAGAGAGAGGGCGAAGCCCTGGCCGCAGAGGTAGAGCGTTTGACCGGGGATGTGACCCGCATCGACGCTGATCGCACCCGTGAAACTCAGATGATGGAGGATTCGCAGGTGGCCTTGGCCCGGATGGCCGGTGACCTGGAAGCCCTTGAGGCCGCCATTGCCGCCGCCCCCGAACGTGCCCCCGAACTTGCCGCCGCAGCCCGCGCGGCAGAAGCGGCCCGGGTGGACGCCGATGCAGCCGTCGAGGCTCTGGCAGCCCAAACCGCCGCTGACGAGGCTCGCCGCCGGGCCGGGGCCGCACGGGTCGAGGAGGCGCAGGGCCGCGTCAACCGCACCCGCCGAGCCCTGGACCAAGCGCGCCACGAGCGGGAGCAGATCGGCCCAGCGGTCAATCCCCAGGCGGCCGAGGCTCAGGCCGAACTGGGCCGTGCCGAGGCCACCCTCACCAACCTTCGTTCAGCCCTGGAGGCCGCTGAGGAGGCGCGCACCAAGGCGCAGGAAGCTGAGCTGACGGCCCGTGAGGCCGCCCGCAAGCTCGATGAACAACTGGGCCGCCTGACCGCCGAGGCCAGGGCCCTGGCTGGCATTGTGGCGCAGCAGAAGCGTGGTGGGTTCACTCCGGCCCTCGACGCGATCTCGCCTGATCGTGGATATGAACAGGCCCTGGCTGCGGCCTTGGGCGATGACCTGGATGCCGCGTTGGATCCAGAGGCTCCGGCCTTCTGGGGTGGGAAGACGCCGCAAGCCCCATCCTGGCCCGACGGAGCCACACCGCTGGCGCCTTTGATCAAGGCCCCGGGCGAGCTGGCCGCGCGCCTGGCCTATGTCGGCCTGGTGGCCCGGGCCGACGGGGATCGACTGGCGGGCGACCTGGCACCGGGCATGCGCCTGGTGTCGCGGGAGGGCGACCTCTGGCGCTGGGACGGGTTCACCTCGAGGGCCGACGCTCCCAAGCCTGCGGCCGTGCGGATGGAGCAGAAGACCAGGCTCACTGAGGTGGAGGCCGAGATCGAGATCCTGGCGCCGAAATCCAAGACGGCGCGCGACGCCCAGACGGTGGCCAACGACCGGGTACGGCTGGCGGAAGACGCCCTGCGCGAGGCCCGTCGCCAACCGCCGATCGCCGAGCAGAAGGTGGCGATCGCCCGCGCCGCCCTGGAGAAGCTGGACCGGGAAGCGACCCGCCGCGAGGCCCATGCCCAATCCCTGGACGACGTGATCGGTCGCTTCGAGGCCGAGCTGGCTGACGCCGAATCTATTCTCCGGGTGGCCGTCAGCGAGTCGGCGGAGGACACCGCCGTGGGGGACATCGCCGCACGTCTGGCGGCTGCACGGGCTGCGGCCGGGCCTGCGCGGGAAGCTGCGGCCGAGGCTCGTGCGGCCATGGACATTGAGGCTCGGGAGCGCGAGGGTCGAGCGCGGCGGCTGGAGAACCTGATCCGGGATCGCGACGATTGGGCCCGCCGCGCCCAGGCCGCCGCGCGGCGACTGGAGCAGTTGGCCGACGCCCGCACCAAGGCCAAGGGTCTGCTGGATCAGGCCCATGAGGCCCCGGCCACGCACCAACAGCGCTTTGACAAGCTGCTGGACGAACTGGCCACAGCCGAGGCGCGCCGGGCCAAGAGCAGCGACGCCCTGGCCCAGGCCGAGGGGGCACGGGCCCATGCTGACCGCGCGGTGCGGGCCAGTGATGCAGCGGCTGGAGAGGCTCGGGAACTGCGCGCCAGTCTGTCGGCCCGATTGGAGGCTGCCGCAGAGCGGCTGGCTGAGATCACCAGCCAGATCCGCGAGACCGCCCGGGTGGAGCCGGAGGCCCTTGCGCAAAACCTCGCGGACGCTGCCGTCGCGATCCCTGGCGACGCCGGGGGCATGGAGGCCCATCTCTACAACCTCGAGCGCCAGCGCGACGCCATCGGTCCGGTCAACCTGCGAGCCGAGGAGGAGGCCGCCGAACACGCCGCGCGACTGGAGACCATGCAGACCGAGCGCGCCGATCTGACCGGGGCCATCACCAAGCTGCGCCAGGGTATCGACGAGCTGAATGCGGAGGGGCGCGAGCGCCTGGTCGCCGCATTTGACGTGATCAATGGACACTTCAAGACCCTGTTTGAGAGCCTGTTCGAGGGCGGCGAAGCCGAACTGCGCCTGGTGGAGAGCGATGATCCGCTGGAGGCTGGGCTGGAAATCTTCGCCTGTCCGCCGGGCAAGCGCATGGCCACCATGAGCCTGATGAGCGGCGGAGAGCAGGCCCTGACGGCGGCGGCCCTGATCTTTGCCGTCTTCCTGGCCAACCCCGCGCCGATCTGCGTGCTGGACGAGGTGGACGCCCCCCTGGACGACGCCAATGTCGATCGTTTCTGCAACCTGCTGGACGAGATGCGCCGGCGGACCCAGACCCGCTTCATCGCCATCACCCACAACCCGGTCACCATGGCCCGAATGGACCGGCTGTTTGGGGTAACCATGGCCGAACGTGGGGTCTCGCAACTGGTCTCTGTCGACCTACGCCAGGCCGAGGCCATGGCGGCCCAATAGCCGTGTGAGGGCGTGGGCGCGCCGAATCTCTGAGTGCAGGCACAAACGGCGCATAAATTCCTTTCTAATCAATAGGTTAAATCAATGCTTCGCAGCCTTGACGCACCACACCCGGCTCTATAGGTTCCGCCGCGACTTGAAGCCCCGACTGCGGCGGGCGTTGACGTGGTCAGCGAGGCCATAACGCATGCCGCATTCGGAAAACTCCCGCGACGAGGACATTCGACGCCTCGACGAAAGGGCCGCCGCGCTTGAAGCGCGAACGGTTCAGATCCCGCGGGATTATGGCTCCCAGGCCGCCGGCTACGGGTATCGCCTCATGGGCGTGCTAATAGGCGGGGTGTTTGTGGGGCTGGGTTTCGGCGCCGGGGTGGATGCTGTCCTCAAGACGGCACCCTGGGGGATGATTGTCGGGCTCCTCACGGGCTTCGGTATTTCGATTTGGATGGCCGTAAACTCGGCTCAGCGCATGGCTGCCGAAGCGGCGAAGGAATGGGGTCCCCCACAGGATCTCCCCTTCGACGACGAGGAAGATTAAAGGAGTTCGCGGCGGCATGGCCGACCCGATGCACCAATTCGAGATCCACAAGGTTGTGGATCTCCCCGCCCTCAATGTTCCGGGTCTTGGACTGATCGATCTTTCGATCACCAATTCCACGGTTTCCATGCTGCTGGCCGCCATCCTGGTGGTGGCCTTCTTTGCTGTCGCAACCGCCAAGGCCGCCATCGTGCCCGGCCGGCTACAGGTAATGGGCGAAGGGATCTTTGGCTATATCGACGATCTGGTGGCCGGCATCATCGGTCCGGAGGGCCGCAAGTTCTTCCCGTTCGTCTTCACTCTGTTCCTGTTCATCCTGGCGATGAACGTGCTGGGCCTATTCCTGGTGTTTACCGCCACGTCTCAGTTGGCGGTGACAGCCTCCCTGGCTGTGATGACCATGGTGCTGGTGATCGGCTACGGCGTGCTGCGCAACGGGGCCAACATGTACAAGCTGTTCGTGCCTGCCGGTATCCCCTGGTACATGCTGATCCTGGTGACGCCGATTGAGATTATCTCCTTCGTCCTGCGTCCCATCACTCTGGCCTTGCGACTGTTTGGCAACATGCTGGGCGGCCACGTGGCCTTGAAGGTCTTTGCCGGCTTCGTGGTGTCTCTCGGTGCCATGGCGGCGGGCGGTGGTCTGGGGCTGCTGGGCATCCCTGGGGCGGCCCTGTCGCTCGGCGGCGTGGTGGCCCTGACGGCCCTGGAGTTCCTGGTGGCCTTCCTTCAAGCCTTCGTCTTTGCGGTTCTGGCCTGCGTCTATCTCAATGACGTGGTCAATCTCGGCCATCACCACTGATCGCCGAATACACTCAACCTTTTCTCAATCATCGAAACGGGACTTAAAATTATGGACGCGGAATCGGCTAAGTACATCGGCGCGGGCCTGGCCACTCTGGGCATGATCGGCGCTGGTATCGGCGTCGGCACCATCTTTGGCCAATTCCTGGCGGGTGCCACGCGCAATCCGTCGGCGGCCGCTGGCCAGTTCACCAACCTGATCCTGGGCGCGGCCCTCACCGAAGCCCTGGGCATCCTGGCCTTCGTGCTCGGCCTGGTCATCCTCTTCTCCTAAGCCAAGATCCGCAGGTGCAAGGATGCTGCTTCGGCGGCATCCCTGACCTGCGCCTTATGGACGCCTAAGCCCTATGGCCGCCGAGACCACACCACCGCCGAGCGCAGATCCTCACCTGGGACCTGCGCAGGCCGACGGACACGCCGTGCCCGCCGGGACGACCGAAGTCGCCGCTCACAGCGGCGGCGGCGGCCTGCCCCAGTTTAAGATCGAGTACTGGGCAGGTCAGATCGTCTGGCTCTTCCTGATCTTCGCTGTCCTCTATGTCCTGCTGGCTAAGGTGTTCGTGCCTCGGTTCCGCCGGATCCTGGACACCCGACAGTCCACCATCTCTGAGGCGGTGGATCAGGCGCGCAGCGTCCAGGCCGAGGCCGAATTGCAGGCCAAGGCCGCCCAGGCTGAGATCGATGACGCCCGGGCGCGGTCGCGCAGTGTCGCGGCCGAGGCCAAGGCCAAGGCCGCAGCGGAACTCGTGGCGAGCCAGAAGGCCGAAGATGCCCGGCTGCAGTTGCAGATGGATGAGGCGGAGACCCGTATTCGCGGTCTGCGCGATCAGGCCATGAGCAATGTTCGCAGCATCGCCGGCGAGTCGGCCCAGGCCATTGTCGAGAAACTCACGGGCCAGAAGGTCACAACGGCGGAAATCAACGCCGCCCTGACCGCCCAAGGAGCTGCCTGATGCCTGCCTTCCTGAACCCCGCTGAAGCTGAGATGTGGGTTGGCGTTGGCCTGCTGATCTTCCTCGGCATCGTGGTCTTTGTGGCCAAGGCGCCCCAGCTCATTGCGGCGTCCCTCGATGCCACCACCGCCAAGATCCAGGCCGACCTGGATGAGGCCGCACGGATCCGTGAGGAAGCGCAACGCCTCCTGGCTCAGCTCAAGACCGAACGGGTTGAGGCCGAGGCCCAGGCCAAGGAGATGCTGGCCAACGCCCAGGAGGAGGCCCGCTACTTTACCATCGAGGCCAAGGCCAAGCTGGAGGAGAGCCTCGCGCGCCGACAGCAGATGGCCGAGCGTCGCATCGCCAATGCCGAGGCCCAGGCTGCCGCCGAAGTCCGTGCCGCTGCGGCCGACCTGGCAACCGCAGCCGCCGAGGTGGTGTTGACCCAGCGACTCGGTCAGATGAAAACCGATCCCTTGATCGATCGCGCCATTCCCCAGATGGCCGCCAAGCTACAATAGGCCGCCTCAGCGACCCCGGTGGCGCAGGCCTCGCCGCAGCCGAACGGCAAAGCGCCAAGTCTTGGGCAGGATCAGGCGTTCAATTCGCAAGACCTGCTGCCAGGCCACCAGCAAGACCTCAGGCTCCCGGCGAAGCAACCGCCGGATTGGGAAGACCATTCGCGGATGGGCGTGCTGGAAGCGGACAAACGTCCGGCGCGCCTTGAAGGAGTTGCGCAACACCAGCATCAAGCCCACGACGATCACCGGAACCCCACCTGGGCCTGGTAGTGGCGAGACGGCGATGCCGGCCAGCACAATCACCCCGCCGAGGGAGACCAGGCCAACGCGCACCAGCCGCGAGACGAACTCGCGGGCGGCGGCGTCGGAGGCGCGCTGGGCGCGCATGCTGGGCATGGCGTGGGTCACGTTTCAAACCTGAGGTCGGAGGCGGGCTCGCGGGGGGAGGAGGACGCATCCTTGACCTCCATATGAGAACCCGCTGAAGCGACGTAAAGACGACAGCGGTGCTAAATACTTCGGGCCATGCCCAATTCGGGGATCACGCGGCATCGGCGCCACAGTCTGCGGCGACACCGAGGCGTCCGCTCAAACCCGGCGGGGATTGAGACGGCGTCGCAGTCGTCGGGCAAATCGGTATCTCTGCGGCAGGATCACCTTCTCGGTGCGCAGAAGCTGTTGCCAGAAGACCGCAGCAATCTCCGGTTCCTTCCGCATAAGACGGCGCAGGGGGAAGACCATCCTGGGATGGGCGCGCTGAATACCCACGAAGTGGCGCCGTGCCTTGAAGGAGTTTCGCAGCACGATCATCAGCCCCACCACCAGGATCGGCAGGCCCAGGTGCCCGGGGAGTACCGCCGTCACCAGCCCGACAGCCATGATCGCCAGCCCCAGCATAACCAGCAAGAATCGCCCTGTGCGGGCGACAAACTCACGGGCAGCTTCATCATGGGCGCCAATGAGGCGCGCATTGGGGGTCGCGTAGAACACTTTGTTCAACCTGAAGTGCGCGGCTCCGCCAATCGGGGAGGTCGGCTCGTCACCGCGCCCATTAGGTATGGGAAGGACCGAAGGAGTCGTAAAGGCGTCGCCGGGTTAAATTTCGTCCAGTATTGGGCTATTCAGCCGCCAGTGGCGTCGGCGCCACAGTTGTGTGCTCTGGACGCCACGCTAGTCGAGGCTTGCGGGCCGCCAGGGTCTCGTCCAACCGGCGGAGAGGTGCCAGATATGGGGCGCCCCGAAACCGCTCGACGTCGCCAGCCTTGGCCGCCTGGGCCAACAGAGTCAGGGCATGACAGAACCGGTCCAACTCCTGCTTGGACTCCGTCTCGGTCGGCTCGATCAGCATCGCGCCATGCACCACCAGCGGGAAGTACATGGTCAT
>JANPAO010000463.1:0-8451 GCA_031429955.1 Phenylobacterium sp.
CTTCCGTCGGCAGGGCATCGGCACAGCCTTGATGGATGCCGCTGAGACGCTGATCGCCACCCGAAGCAATACCGCAGGCATCGGCGTTGGCCTTTATCCCGACTATGGCCCGGCTCAACGTCTCTACGTCTTGCGCGGCTATGTACCCGACGGTCGGGGCGTGGCCTGGAATGCCGTCCTCGCCAAGCCGATGCAGCAGGTCGTCGTCGATGATGACTTGGCGCTCTATTTTACCCGCGACTTGCAACAGACCGGTTCTGACCGGTTCAGATGACTCCATCTGAACCGGTCAGCTTTCAGCCCTTCAAGAACGGCAAGCTCGAGGTGGCTTGGCCGTTAAGCGCCAGGATGGCGTTGGCCACGGCCGGGGCGATCACGGGGGTGCCGGGTTCGCCCGTGCCGGAGGGCGGATTGCCAGACGGGAGGATGTGGGTTTCCACCGTCGGGGCTTCGGAATTGCGCAGCACCCGGTAGGTATCGAAGTTGGTCTGTTCCACCACCCCGTCCTTGAGGGTCACCTGACCAAACAGGGCCGCCGACAGGCCATAGCAGATGCCGCCTTCCATCTGGGCTGCGATCTGGTCGGGCGAGATGGCGGTGCCACAATCGACCGCGGTGATCACCCGGCCAACCCTGGGCTGACCGTCCACCAGTTTCACCTCGGCCACCTGAGCCACCAGGGTTCCAAAGCTCTCATGGACCGCGATTCCGCGCGACCAGCCGGCCGGCGCAGGCTTGTCCCAACCCGACTTCTCGGCCACCAGGTTCAGCACCGCCAGATGCCGGGTGGCTCCGGCCTTTTCATAGAGGGTCCGGCGATAGGCCACCGGGTCCTTACCGGCCCGGCGGGCCAGTTGGTCGATGGTGTGCTCCATGACAAAGGCCGTATGGGTGGCCCCCACCGAGCGCCACCAGAGCACCGGCACCCCCAGGTCGGGCATCAGGACCTGGGCATCCACCACCGGGGTGGCCTTCAGATAGGGCGAGCCCATTGTGCCCTCGACGGTGGTCTGATCGACCCCCTTGGTGGGAACCGGCGAGCCCTTCATCAGGGTCTGGGTGACCACCCGGTGGCGCCAGGCGACGGGGTAGCCGTCCTTGTCCACGGTGATCTTCAGGGCGTGGTGGGTCAGGGGCCGGAAGTAACCCGCCGCCATGTCGTCCTCACGGGTCCAGACCAGCTTGACCGGCCGCATCTTGCCGACCTTCTTGGCGATCTGGACGCATTCGGCGGTGTAGTCGGACTGGAAGTTGGCACGACGCCCGAAGGAGCCCCCCGCAAACAGGGTCTCGATCTCCACTGCGCCCGGCAGCATGCCGACGATTTTGGCAGTGTTGAGCTGATCGACGGTGGGAATCTGCGACCCGAAGGTCAGCTTGGCCTTGCCGGTTCCCACCTGGGCCACACAGTTCATCGGCTCCATGGCGGCATGGGCCAGGAAGGGGAAGTCGTAGGTGGCCTCAAAGATCGTGCCGTTCACCGGCTTTGCGGCGTCGCCCTTGGTCTCAAAGGGCTGCCACTCGGTCTTGGCCGGGAGGGTGCCCTTGCCGGCAGCCCACTGCCGATAGTTGGCTGCCAGGGTGTCGGAGCTGGCCTTCTCCGCCTTGCTCTCATCCCAGGTGACCTTCAGAGCCTCACGGCCCTTGCGGGCGGCCCAGGTGTTTTCGGCCACCACGGCGACGCCGGTGGGGATCTGGTAGACCTCCACCACGCCCGGCACCTTCTTGGCCTGCGTGGCATCGAAGCTGGCCACCGTGGCGCCGAAGCGGGGCGCATGGGCGACCATGGCGGTCAGCATGTTGGGCAGGTGGACGTCCTGGGTGAAGCGGGCGGTGCCATCGCTCTTGGCCTGGGCATCCTTGCGGCGGACCCGATCGGTGCCGATCAGGGTGAAGGTCTTGGGGTCCTTCAGGGTTGGGGCCTTGGGGGGCGTGACCTTGGCGGCTTCAGGCAGCAGCTGCGCAAAGGTGGCCGTCTTGCCGCTGGCGGCGTGGCTGACGACGCTGTCCTTGACGGTGATCTCACCCACCGGGACGTTCCAGGCATTGGCGGCGGCCTCAATGAACATGGCCTTGGCCCCGGCACCGGCCTGACGTAGCTGGTTCCAGGAATTGGAGATGGCCGAGGACCCACCGGTGCCCTGAACCCCCATGCCGACATTGGCATAGACCTTGGCGATGGCCGGGGCCTGTTCGACCTTAACCAGGCTCCAGTCGGCGTCGAGTTCCTCGGCGACAATGGCCGCAAGGCCCGCATGATTGCCCTGGCCAAACTCGATGTGCTTGGAGATCACCGTCACCGCGCCGTCGGCACCGATCTTGATGAAGGGCCCAAAGGCCCCGAAGTCTTCCTTGGCCCCGATGCTGAGGATGTCGCCGGGGGAACAGCCCACCAGCAGGGCGCCGCCCACCAGGCTGGCGCTGACGATCAGGTTGCGGCGGGTGGGGCCGGCGGTTTCGCTGGGCGAGAGAATCTTGTTCATCGTCGCTGCTCCTAAGCCTTGGCTGCGGGGGCGACCGGGGCCAGGCCCGCCGCATCCTTGATGGCCGCACGGATCCGCTGATAGGTGCCGCAGCGACAGATGTTGCCGTCCATGGCCGCGTCAATATCGGCGTCAGAGGGCTTGGGCTTGGCCGCCAGCAGGGCCGCCGCGCTCATCAACTGCCCAGACTGGCAATAGCCGCACTGGGGAACATCATGCTTCACCCAGGCCTGCTGCAGGGGATGAGATCCGCCCAGGCTTTCAATGGTGGATATCTTCATCCCGGCCAGACCCTCAATAGGGGTGGAGCAGGACCGGACCGGTTGGCCATCCACCAGGACCGTGCAGGCACCGCACTGGGCGATGCCGCAACCGTACTTCGAACCGGTCAGCCCCAGCTCGTCGCGCAAGACCCACAGGAGAGGGGTGTCGGGCGAGGCCTTCACCGCCAGGGGTTTGCCGTTAACCTCGAGTGTCATGGCCATGGGGACGGTCCCTTCCTTAGGTCTGAGTCAATGACCATCTTAACGTCGTTTAGTCCCCGAGGTAAATGTGTCCTGACATGGTGGCAGGGCGCAGGACCGTGTAGGGAAAAGGGCGAGAGACTTGGAGGGTTTCATGTCACGTTGGGTTTTGGCGATTTCGGCCCTGGCGGGCCTCTTGGCGAGTTCGCCAGTCCTGGCCGCAGATGGGGCCAAGACCTTCCAGCTGCAGTGCAAGACCTGCCATCAGGCCGCCAGCGGTCCAGCCGGGCCCAGCCTGGCAGGCGTGAGCGGCCGCAAGATTGCCAGCCTGGCGGGCTATAAGTTCTCCGCTGGCCTATCGGCCAAGTCGGCCATGACCTGGACCGACGCCAATCTCGAAAGTTACCTGGCCGCGCCGACCAAATTCGCCCCTGGCACCCGGATGATGACCGGTCTGGCCGCGCCCGCAGACCGGGCCGCCGTGATCGGCTATCTGAAGACCTTGAAGTGAGGCCTGGTCTCTGGATCGCCCTGGCGGTAGGGCTGACCTTGGGCGGTTGCGCCAGTGTTGCGCCGGAGGATGCCAGTGACGCGCCGATGATTTATGCCTGCGCGGCGGGTAAGCGGTTCGTGGCCAGCTATGCTCTCGACGGCCGGGTCGCACGGGTGACGGTGGGAGGTAAGACCCTGACCCTTCGGCAGGCGCGTTCGGCCTCAGGCGCGCTCTATGCCTCAGGGACGGCCCAGCTCTTCATCAAGGGGGCAGAGGCCATGCTCGACGGGGTTCCCGGCGGCCCCTATCGAAAGTGCACGACCGGCTAGATGGACGCCTTCCCCGCCTATTTTCCCCTGGCCGGTGCCAAGGTGGTGATCGCAGGCTCTGGTGAGGGGGCCCTGGCGAAGCTACGGCTGCTGGCCTCGTCGCCGGCCACCCTGGTTCGGGTCGAGGGCACCAGCGCCTTTCTGTCGGGCAGCTATGCCGGGGCGACGCTGGTGTTCATTGACGGCGAGGATGAGGCCTTTGCCAAGGCCGCGGCGGCCGCGGCCCGGGCCGCACGGGTGCTGGTGAATGTCTCCGATCGTCCCGAGCTTTGCGATTTCACCACCCCTGCGGTGATTGATCGCGGCGAGGTGGTGGCGGCCATCGGCACCGGCGGGGCCTCGCCCATGCTAGCCACCATGCTGCGCAATGACATCGAGCAGCGGGTGCCGGAGGGGGCCGGACGTGTAGCGGCTCTGTTCCAGCGCTTCCAGGACGAGGTTCGTCAGGGGTTTCCCGACCTCCATCTGCGCCGGGCCTTTCTGCGCGACAGCCTGTCGGGGCCGGTGGCCCGTGCCGCCCAAGCCGGCGACATGGAACAGGCCGAGCGGCTGTTCCTGGCCGCCATCGCCGAGGGGCCTAAGGCGGCGGGGCGGGTGCAGTTCGTGGCCGGACGCGGCCCCGCCGACCTTCTGACCCTGAGGGCCAGTCGGGCGCTCGCCGCCGCTGACATCCTGGCTGCCGACGAAGGTGCCGACCCTGATATCCTGTCGATGGCGCGTCGGGATGCTGAGCGGCTGAGCCCTTCGGAGGCTACGGCCGAGCGGATCATTGAGCTGGTGCGGTCAGGTCGCCGCGTGGTGCGCCTGCTGGTGCAGAACCCGCCCGTCAGCGAAAGCCAAGCCCTGGCGGCGGCGGGTGTCACCGTCGAGATCCTGGCCTCGGCCTCGTGAGCCTCCTGACCCCAGGTGACTGGGCAGCGGTCGCCCTGTCGCTGAAGGTCGCCCTGACGGCCACGGCCTTTGGCCTGCCCCTGGCCCTGGCTGCGGCGGTGGCTCAGGCGCGGGGACGGTTCGCCGCACGGGTGTTGCTGGATACCCTGGTCACCCTTCCCCTGGTGCTGCCGCCCGTGGCGACGGGCTATGTCCTGCTCCTGCTGTTCGGACGCCAGGGCCTGGTGGGGGCGATGCTGGAAAAGGTCGGGGTGGTGTTTGCCTTTGATTGGACCGGGGCGGCCCTGGCGGCAGGGATCATGGCCTTTCCCCTGATGGTACGGCCCATGCGCCTGGCCATTGAGGCCCTGGACAAGGAGGTCGATGAGGTGGCGTGCACCCTGGGGGCCCCGCCCCTGGTGCGCTTCTTCCGGGTGACCCTGCCCCTGGCCCTGCCGGGTGTGGCCGCCGGCGCGATCCTTGGCTTTGCCAAGGCCCTGGGGGAGTTTGGCGCCACCATCACCTTCGTGGCTGCCATCCCGGGGGAGACCCTGACCCTGCCCGCCGCCATCTATGGCGCCACCCAGTCCCCCGGGGACGAGGCGCGAGCCGGGGCCCTATGCCTGGTGGCCGCCGCCATCGCGGTGGGGGCGGTCCTGGTGTCGGACGCTGTGGGGCGCCTGGCGGGGCGCACCGCGCGGGGCCAAGACTAAATAATACCCGGATAATATTGACGGATGATTTTATCCGGGTATAAAGAGGCCTCCTTTTGGAGCTGCTTCATGATCCCTGATGTTCACCAATCTGCTGTCGCCCGTGGCCTGCAGGCCGCCTTCGGGACCCCCGAACTTGACTCCATCACCGTCATGACCGGCGGTCTGTCGGGTGCCCAGGTCTATAGGATCGGTGTCGGCGGCATTGCCTATCTGCTGAGGATCGAGGGATCGCGCGACGCGTTTCGGGATCCTGACCGCTGGTATGGATGCATGAGGCTGGCGGCTGCCGCGCTGCTGGCCCCGCGCGTGCTCTATGCCGACCCCACCGACGGTGTGGCGATCATGGACTTCATCGAGGAGCAGTCCCTGACCCTCGACTATGCCGGAACCCGGGCCGACCTCATCACCGAGGCCACCCAGGCCGTGCGCGCTCTGCATGAAGCGCCAGCCTTTCCCCCCTTGGTGGACTATCTGGAGGGCTTGGCGATGATGATCGAACAACTGCGCGCCAGCCGCCTGCTGCACGACGCCGCCCTGGCACCCATGGTGGACCTCTTCGAGGGCTTGCGAGCCCGCTATCGCTGCGAGCCCGCCGACCTGGTCTCCAGCCACAATGATCTGAACCTGCGCAACATCCTCTATGACGGGCGACGGCTGTGGTTTGTGGACTGGGAGTCAGCCTTCCTCGCCGACCGCTATGTGGATCTGGCGACCCTGGCCAATTTCCTGACCTCGACCCCCCAGGAAGTGACCCTGCTTCTGCAGGCCTATTTCAGGGAGGCTCCGACCCCGCGCCAGCGGGCCAGTCTCTGCGTCATGCGGCAGGTGAACCATGTCTTCTATGGGGTGGTGATGCTGAACGCGGTGGCCAGCCAAAGGCCTGGAACCCGCGCGCTGGGCGAAGGACTCCTGGCACCAGACCTCGCCCAGATCCACAGGGGCCTTGGGGACGGCAGCTTTGCCCTGGACGGCTGGGAGGGCCAGATCACCTATGGCAAGGCAAGGCTCAATGCCGCCGTGGCCGGCATGAGCAGCCCCAGCTTCGATCAGGCGGTCGCACTCTTGGCCGCCTGATCGAAGCTGGCCGTCAGTCGTCCAGCGACCGCTTGTAGGTTTCCGGCAGGAACAGGATGCAGCACACCACCGACAGGGCAGTGAAGGCGAAGGGGTACCAGAGCCCGGAATAGATATCCCCCACCGCAGCCACGATGGCAAAGGCGGTGAAGGGCACGAACCCGCCGATCCAGCCGGTGCCGATGTGATAGGGCAGGGACATGGCCGTATAGCGGATCCGGGTGGGGAAGAGCTCCACCAAGGTCGCGGCGATGGGACCAAACAGCGACGTCGCAGCGATGACGAAAACCATCAGGACGGCAAAGACGCCGGGCAGATTCATGCGCGCCGGGTCTGCCTTTTCCGGATAGCCCGCAGCCTTGAGGCCTGCCTTGATGCGCCCCTCGATCTCGGCCTTGGCGGCCTTGGCCGCAGCCTTAGGCAGGCCGGCGGTGGAGCCGGACTCAATGATGGTCTCGCCGATCTTCACCTGGGCCTTGGTGCCGGGTGGGGCCTTCTGATTGTGGTAGGAGACCCCGGCATTGGCCAGGGTGCTCTTGGCGATATCACAGGAGGAGGTGAAGCTGCTCTTGCCCACCGGGTCAAATTGCAGGGAGCACTCGGCACGGTCAGCGATCACCACGACAGGGGTGCGGGCCACAGCCTCGGCCAGGGCCGGATTGGCGGTCTGGGCCAACATGTGGAAGCCGGGGAAATAGGCCACCAGCATCAGGGTCATGCCAAACAGCATCACCGGCTTGCGCCCCACCTTGTCCGACAGCCAGCCGAACAGGACATAGAAGACTGCACTGACCGCCGTGGCGGCCATCATCAGCAGGTTGATGGTCTCAGGCGGCACCTTCAGGAACTTGTCCATGAAGGTCTGGGTATAGAAGAAGCCCGTGTACCAGACCGCGCCCTGGGCCGACATAACGGCAAACAGGGCTAGCAGGACGATCTTCAAGTTCTTCCAGGTGCCGAAGGCCTCCTTGAAGGGGGCCTTGGCGACCTCACCCTCGGCCTTCATCTTGGCGAAGGCCGGGCTCTCTGACAGCTTCAGGCGCATGAAGATCGAAACCACCAGCAGACCGGCTGAGAACAGGAAGGGGATCCGCCAGCCCCAGGCGTCGAAGGCCTCTGGACCATAGTAGTGACCCACGATGGTGCGGGTCGCCAGGATGACCAGCAGGGCCCCGAACAGACCAAAGGCCGCTGAGGTCTGTACCCAACTGGTGGACCGCCCCCGTGCGCCCGGGGGCGCATGCTCGGCCACATAGATCGCCGCCCCGCCATACTCACCGCCCAGGGCAAATCCCTGGAGGATACGCATCAGGACCAGGAGGGCCGGGGCAATGATCCCCACCTGCTCATAGGTTGGCAGGAGACCGATGGCCACCGTGGCCACCCCCATCAGGACGACGGTGAACAGGAAGGCGCCCTTGCGTCCGACGCTGTCGCCGATACGGCCAAACACCAGGGCCCCGATGGGCCGGAAGGCAAAGCCTGCGCCGAACAGGGCCAGGGCGGCCACATAGCCCGCCGTGTCGCTGAGACCCGAGAAGAAGGTCTTGGAGATGACCTGGGTCAGGCTGCCGAAGACAAAGAAGTCGTACCACTCAAAGGTGGTCCCAGCGGCCGACGCCCCCACCACGGTGCGTAGCGAGGTCTCCTTCGGTTCCTTGGACTCTGCGGCAGCGGTCATATGTCTCTCCCCGGTATCTTCGTGGGCCAAGGTTAGCATTGACCCGCGCAAGGGTGGAAGGGTGTGCAGTGGCACCTGATCGCGCGCAGCTCCACCTTGCTAACTTGTAATGCTCGCTACCTTGCCACGCACAATACCTTGCGATAGACGATGATCAACATTTGGAGGCAGGTCGCGTGGAAGCCGTTGAGGTTCAGCTAAAGAAGGGGGTTCTCGAGCTCTGCGTGCTCGCGCTCCTCTCGCGGGGCGACAACTACGCCTACGAGATCGCAAGCCGTTTGGCCGAGGGGATCGATATGGGGGAAGGCACCATCTACCCGCTGATGCGGCGGATGCAGGCC
>JANPAO010000464.1:0-4277 GCA_031429955.1 Phenylobacterium sp.
CATAGGCCGAGATTTCGAAACGAAATCGGTCGTGGCGCTCGAAGAGGCCGGCGATCAGGTGGGCGACGGCATGGTTGCGCAGATCAGACGAGACATAGGCCACCCGGATCTTGTCGTGATCATAGGCCTCGCCGTTCCAGAGGCGGGCGCGGGGAACCGGGAATCGCGACTTGAGGTGGATTTTGGTGCTGGCCAACTGCACGGCCGGGTCATCACAGTGGGACAGCAGGCTGAAGGGCAGGTCGGCGTGAGCCCCGGACAGGATCATCTTTGAAATCAGGGCACTGGCCTGGGCATAGTCCGACCAGTCGCAAATCTTGGTCTGCTGATGCAGCTTGGCACCCTGGGCCTCCGCATTGTTGGGGTCCAGGGCCAGGCCTTGGCGGTAGCTGGCAATCGCCGCCACCGGGTGCCCCAGTGTCCCCAGCACATTGGCGCGGTTGATCATCGCCAGGCCAAAGTCGGGCTTGGCGGCAATGGCCAGGTCGTAGCTGACCAGGGAATCCTCCATTCGACCGACCCGCGACAGGATGTTGGCGCGGCTGTTATGGGCGTCGGAGTCCTGAGGGTTAATCGCCACCGCAGCGTCCAGGACCGTCAGCCCCTCGGCCAGGCGCCCCAGCATGGTGAGCACCTTCCCCATGGCGACCAGGGGGCCAGCATCGCCAGGATAGTGGGCGGTCACGGAGCGCCACAACGCCAGAGCCGCCTCGTATTGACCGCGCGCCTTCAACAGCAGGCCCAGGTTCATCAGGCAGTCGCGCTGCCTGGGGTCGACGGCCAGGACCGCACGATAGTTGGCCTCAGCCTCATCGAGACGGCCACCCTGGTGCAGCCGGACAGCCTCGCCGAACGTCGCCGTAAGATCTATGGCCGGCGTCGCAGTCCCCTCGTTCGACATGTCAGGATCGCCGGCTAGAGGGCAGCTTCAACCGCCGCTTTGATCTCGGCAGCCTGAGGTTCGGTGCGGGGACCAAAGGCCCCGATCAGCTTGCCGTCCTTGCCCACCAACAGCTTGTGGAAGTTCCAGGCCGGATCGGCCGACTCCCCCAGCTCGGCCAGGGCCCATTTGTAGAAGGGATGGGCGGTCTCGCCCTTGACATCTTCCTTGGATGTCAGGGGGAAGTCGATGTTGAACCGGGTCTCGCAGAAGTCCTTGATCTCGGCCTCGGTCCCCGGCTCCTGGCCCATGAACTGGTTGCAGGGCACCCCCAGGACCACCAGCCCTTGGTCGCGATAGTCGCTATAGAGCTTCTCAAGGCCGTCATACTGCGGCGTCAAGCCACACTTTGAGGCGGTGTTGACCACCAAGACGACCTTGTCGCGGAAGGTGGTCAGCGGCAGGGGTGCGCCGTCTATGGACTTGAACGAGAAATCATAGGCGTCCGACATGGCAGGGTCCTTTTAGTTGTTGCGGCAAACTAGACGGCTTAGCGGGCGTCTTCCAAGGCATGTTCCACCGCCAGTGCCAGGTCCAGGGCGCGGACGGCCTCCTCGCCGGTGACCACAGGACGGGCCGCATCGCCCCGGACGGCGGCGAGAAATCCCGCCACGCTGGCACCCAAGGGATCCTTGGCGCCCGGTGTGTCGGCAAAGTCGGGATTGAGGGCAAAGCCAGTGGTGTTGCGGAAGGTCCGCGCCAGGAAATCGATCTCCAACTCGCCGGAGGGATAGACCAGCTTCATGGTTCGCTTGCGGGCCGGGGCCATGCGTGAGGCGTCGAATATCCCCACAAAGCCGTTGTCGAAACTGACCTCGGTACGGACCTGATCCCACCCCCCACTGAAGTCCCGCACGCCCTCGGACTCGACGGCCAGGGGAGATCCGGCACAGAGCGACAGGCCCAGGTCCAGGTCATGGATCATCAAGTCCAGCACCACCGAGACATCCAGGCTGCGTTCGGACGGCGGGCCATGACGTACCGCCTCCAGTCGCAAGGGCTGCACGGGCACCTCGAAAAGGCCGATGGCCTGGAACACCACCCGCTCCTGGTGACCACAGGCCAGGACCAATTTGCGACGGCTCGCCTCGCCCAGGATCTTGTCAGCCTCCGTCAGGTTGGCGGCCAGGGGCTTCTCCACATAGACCGGCTTGCCAGCCGTGAGCGCCGCCAGCGCGCCCTGGGCATGATGAATGGCGGGGGATGCCACAGTCACCACGTCCACAGCTGCCATGAAGGCCGCAAGGTCGTCGAACCCCTCACCGCCATGGCCGCGGGCAATGTCGCGGGCGCGCTCGATCTGAAGGGGGTCATAGACCGCAGCCAGGCGCACCCCTTGGGCTTGGGCATACTGGCGCGCATGGTAGCCGCCAAACACCCCGGCGCCCATCACGCCGCCCCGCAAGATCTCCGCCATGGGTTCCGACTCCAAAACCGCTGGCCTGCGCTTACATGCAGTGGGCGCTGGACGCCACCGGCACGCCCCACTAAACATCCGTTTGAAATTCACTTACGTCGTAAATCAACCCAATCGCGACCCCAGGAAACCCCATGACAACCTCCCGCGAGATCCGCCTGAAGAGCCGCCCCAACGGCCTGCCCACCGCCGAAAATTTTGATCTGGCGAGCGTCGTTCTGCCCGCACCAGGCCCCGGCGAGGTCCAGGTTCGCAATACCTGGATGACCGTCGACCCCTATATGCGCGGCCGCATGAACGACGTGAAGAGCTACACCCCGCCCTTCCAACTGGGCGAGGTGCTACAGGGCGGGGCCGTGGGCGAGGTGGTTGCCTCCAACGATCCTTCCCTGAAGGTGGGTGACCTGGTGCAGTCGGGCAATGGCTGGCGGGAAGCCTTCAACGCGCCCGCCGGTGGGGTCCAGAAGCTTGAGACCCACGGCCTGCCGCCAGAGGCCTTTCTTGGCGTGGCCGGGATGCCAGGCCTGACCGCCTATGTCGGCCTGCTGAAGATCGCCGCCCTGAAGCCCGGCGACGTGGTCTTCGTATCGGGTGCCGCTGGCGCTGTGGGTTCGGTGGTCTGCCAGATCGCCAAGCTTAGGGGCCACAAGGTCATCGCCTCAGCTGGCGGCACCGATAAGGTGAAGTTCCTGACCGAGGAACTGGGGGTCGATGTGGCCATCGACTACAAGGCTACCCCCAACCTCACCGCCGCCCTGGCCGAAGCCGCCCCAGAGGGGATCGACGTCTATTTCGAGAATGTCGGTGGCGAACACCTGGAGGCGGCTCTCAATGCTGCAGCCCCCAATGCCCGCTTTGCCATCTGCGGCATGATCTCGCAGTACAATGCCACCGCCCCGGTTCCCGGTCCGCGCAACATGGCGCTGATCATCGGCAAAAACCTGCGGCTGGAAGGTTTCATCGTGTCCAACCACTGGGACATGATGCCGGCCTTCATCAAGGACCTGGCCGAGTGGTCGGCGGCGGGAAAGCTGAAGTGGAAGCAGACCGTCAAGGAGGGGATCGA
This sequence comes from Phenylobacterium sp., assembly GCA_031429955.1. GTDB lineage: Bacteria > Pseudomonadota > Alphaproteobacteria > Caulobacterales > Caulobacteraceae > Phenylobacterium. Next base: position 3,424 of record JANPAO010000464.1, read on the forward strand.
AAAGGCCCCTGAGGCCTTCCTTGGTCTGTTCAGCGGCGAGAACTTCGGCAAGATGCTGGTGAAGCTCTCCTAGCGCCGCACACCTGAATATGCGGCGTTGGCCGGGGGAGAGGGAAGGTCTACAAGCCTTCCCGACGTCCCTCCCCCGGAGCCTCCCGTGTCCCGTCTGTTCAGTGCCTATGTGATTGTCGACTGGAGCGCGGCGGCCAAGCCGTCCACGGGGGCTGATTCCGTCTGGATCGGGGTGGCCAAGCGCGATGTGCGCTTTCGCTTGACCTATGAGTTTCACAACCCCGCAACTCGCGCCGAGGCCGAACGGTTGTTGGGCAGCCTGCTGGACGATTTCAAGAAGCGTTCGGAGCGGGCGCTGGTGGGCTTTGACTTCCCGCTGGGCTTCCCCCGCGGCTTTGCCAAGGCCCTGAACCTGGCCGGCGAACAGCCCTGGCGCGCGGTCTGGGACCAGCTCGACAAGATGGTCAAGGACAAGGCCGACAACACCAACAACCGCTTCGGCGTGGGCTCGGAGATCAACCGTCGCATGACCGGCGGGCCGTTCCCCTTCTGGGGCTGCCCGCCCAAGGACGCGCTCACCACCCTGCAGCCCAAGCGCACCCGGCCCCATGGCGAGGGCGATCTGCCGGAGTTCCGCCACGCCGACCAGGCGGCCAAGGGCGCGGCCTCGATCTGGAAGCTCTATTACAACGGCTCGGTCGGCGGCCAGGCGATCCTGGGCATCCCCGCGGTGCGCCGCCTGAAGCTGGCGCGCGGCGAGGCCGTGAAGGCCTATCCCTTCGAGACCGGCTTCAAGGCCCTGACCGAGGCCGACCTGGACGGTGTCGATGTGGTGGTCACCG
>JANPAO010000465.1:0-1587 GCA_031429955.1 Phenylobacterium sp.
GGGATAGATCCCCTGCGCCCAGGTTCAGATCTCCCTGCGCGGCAGCCTGGTTCTCGAGACCCTGCTGGGCCATGCCGTTATGGAGCGGGGAACGCCGGTGGCATCAGATACGGTGTTCCGTATCTATTCCATGACCAAGCCCATCACCAGCCTGGCCTTCATGATGCTGGTGGAGGAAGGCCTGGTGGCGCTGGACGATCCCGTCAGCCGCTTCATCCCCGAGTGGAAATCCCTGGGAGTCTTTGCCGCCGGTGTGGGTCCGTTCCTCACGACCCCGCCCACCCGGCCGATGCAGATGATCGACCTGCTGCGTCACACCTCGGGCCTGACCTATGGCTTTCAGAACCGGGGCAATGTGGACGCGGCCTATCGCAAGCTGCACATCGCCGATCCCACCGGCCCCGACATGGACGGCTTCGTGGCCGAGCTTGCCAAGCTACCCCTGGAGTTTTCGCCGGGCGAAGCCTGGAACTATTCCATCTCTACCGATGTGTTGGGCGTGCTGGTGGAACGGATATCTGGCCAGCCGTTCCAGACCTTCCTGCAAACTCGGATCTTTGACCCGCTCGGGATGTCCGACACCGGGTTCCACGTTCGGGAAGATCAGAAAGCCCGGTTCGCCGCCTGCTACAATGCCACGCCGACGGGCGGTCTGACCCTGCAGGATGATCCTCAGACCAGCCCCTATCTGCAGGCCCCCAGCTTCCACTCCGGCGGGGGCGGGCTGGTTTCCACGACCAAGGACTACATGGCCTTCTGCCGCATGCTCGGGAACGGAGGGGCTCTGGAGGGCCAGCGGCTGATCGCCCCCAAGACCCTGAAGCTCATGGCCTCCAACCATCTGCCCGGCGGACAGGACCTGACGAACCTGTCGCGCTCTCTGTTTTCGGAGGCCACCAATGCCGGGGTCGGGTTCGGCCTTGGCTTTGCGGTCACCTTCGATCCGGTGCAGGCCATGCTGACCTCAAGCCCGGGCGAGTACTATTGGGGTGGCGCGGCCTCCACCGCCTTCTGGATCGATCCGGTGGAGGACATCCAGGTGGTCTTCATGACCCAGCTCCTGCCCTCCAGCACCTACCCTATTCGGCGGGAGCTCCGGACCCTGGTCTATTCGGCACTCGTGGCGCCATAGGGCTGTCGTCGAGACCCACGGGTTCCAGCCCCCCGTGCAAACCGATGCCAGTGTCGGGGGCGTCGGCATGGGTCATGAACGGCATCAGTCGCGCCTTGCGCCAGGGTCCCCAGCGGAACCAGGACGCCGCCAGGGCGCAGGAGACAACGCTCCCCAGCGGGAAGCTCCACCAGATGGCATCAGCCCCGATCACCGGCATCAGCAGGTTGGCGAAGGGAACCCGCACCACCCAGAGGGAGATGATCATCGCAAACAGGGGCGGCCACACCGACCCCGTCGCCCGCACGATGCCTGACAGGATGAAGGACACGCCAAAGGGGATAAATCCCCACAGCACATAGGCGTTGATGTGCATGGCGATGGCGTGAGACGGGCTAGTGGAGGGCAGGAACAGGTTCAGGACGATGGGCTGGATCAGGTAGATCACCAGCACCGGTCCGGCGCTCAGACCCGCC
>JANPAO010000466.1:0-6760 GCA_031429955.1 Phenylobacterium sp.
CGGTCAAGGGGTTGAGCAGGCCGCCATCGCTGTCGGGGCTGACGCTGGCGGCCCAGAACAGGCCGCCCGCGAAGAAGGCCAGACCCACCACCGTCAGACCCACCAGCAGGGGCAGGCTGAGCTTGGGTTCCTCGGTCTCCAGCAGATCAAAGGCCGGGTCGTAGCCCAGGGTGTCGTCGATCAGCATCCGGCGGGGCTCTTCACCCCGGGGCGGCTGGGGCTGGCTTAGCTGGTCATTGGCCGCATAGGTCTGGCGGTCGAAGAGATTGGGGTGGGATTCGTTGGCGGCGACCGGCAGTTCCAGCCGCTCCATGGGGGCCGGAGCCTCGTAGACTTCCTCTGGCGGCGTCAGGATGAAAGGGCGCTCTCCGGCAGCCATGGCGATGGGGGCGGCGGGAGGCGGCGGTGGGGCTTCCACCACGGGGGCGGGGACCAGGGCCAGGGGCTCTGGGGTGCTGTCGCGGAAGATCGATGACAGGCGCGAGGTGACGCTGGCCGCGGCGGCCTGGGTCGGGCTGGGCTGGTCCTCCTCCGGCGAGGCCGGGGTGAAGAGCACCACCGGCTCCGGCGACGGGGCGGGCTGCGGGGTCGCGACGGGCTCTAGGGGCGCGGGTTCCGCGGCGACGGGCTGGACCTCGACCGCGCGCTCGACGATGGCCAGGGGGCCTTCCATCGATGCGGTCAGGGCCGTCGGTGTCTGGCGCGGCACGGCCCCGGCGGCGTCCATGTCGACATTGGGTCGCAGGATCGGCGAAGGTGCGGGAACCCAACCGTGGGTCGGGGTCAAGAACAGGGTCTTCTCGGCCGACCGGCGGCGGACCAGGGCGTCGATGACGATCCGCTCGCCCTCGAAGTCGGCCTTGCGCCACAGTTCCATGGCACAGGCGGCCTGGAGCAACTGACCCTCGTTCACGCGCCGCAGCACCGAGGAGCGCCGGAAATTGTCGACGCCAATGTTGAAAGCAAAGGCGCACAGGGAATCGAACTGGTTCTGGGTCAGAGGGGTGTAGGTCCACTCATTGACCGAATGGGCCACCGCGATCAGGTCGTAGAGCAGCAGGGCCTCGGCGTCCGGTTCAGAGACGCTGGCACCTTCCCGGGCCGTCAGGGTGTGGCCATAGCCGATCGTCCAGCGGCCATCAGCCAGCCGAGCGGAGCTCTTGCGATAACCCTCGAAGCGCTTGATCAGATCAATTGCGGTTCGGGAAACTTGGTGACGCGGTTTCATGGCCATCTGACCCAGTTTGAGACAGGCGCGTGAGCGCTTGGACCTCAACCGGCAAGATAGGTGCCGGTTACAACAAGATCACCGAGGCCAGGCCCAAGAAGGACAGGAAACCCATCGAATCTGTGGCGAAGGTCACAAATACCGACGACGACACCGCCGGATCGCGCCCCAGGCGATCCAGGGTCAGGGGCACGAGCGTTCCCACCACTGCGGCGATGGCGACATTCACGATCAGGGCCAGTCCCACCGTCAGGGCCAGGCGAAGGTCCTGGAACCAGAGGAAGACGGCCACCGACATCACGAAGCCCAGGGCCGACCCGTCCACCAGCCCCACCCCGATCTCGCGCAGGAAGACCCGCTGGGCATTGGAGGCGTTCAGTTCGCGGCTGGCGAGGGCACGCACCGCCACCGCCAGGGTCTGGGTGCCGGCATTGCCTCCGACACCCGCCACGATGGGCATCAGGATGGCCAGGGTCACCAGCTTGGCGATCTCGGCCTGGAAGGCGCCGATGACGCTCACGGCCACGGTGGCGGTCAGCAGGTTGAGGATCAACCAGGGCAGGCGCGTGCCCACGATGCCAAACACCCCGGCATCACGACCGGCGTCGGAAACCCCGGCCAGGGCCAGGATGTCTTCTTCGCTCTCTTCCTGGATGACGCCGACGATGTCATCGACGGTGATCTGACCCACCAGGCGACCGCCGGGCTCCACCACCGGGGCGGAGATCAGGTGATACTTGTCGAAGATATAGGCCACCTCCTCCTGGTCCATCTGGACCGGGATCTCGGAGATCGGCTCCATGATCTGAGCCAGGGGTGCGTCGCGCCGCGCGCGCAGCAGGTGGCTGACGGGCACCGCCCCCACCGGCTTGTGCGAGGGATCGACCACATAGACGTCGAAGAACAGCTCTGGGAGATCATCGCCCTCCTTGAGGAAGTGCGCGATGGTCTGGCCGACGGTCCAGAACTGCGGCGCCCAGACCACCTCGCGCTGCATGAGGCGACCGGCGGTCTCGTCCTCATAGGCCAGGCTGCTCTCGATAGCGGTGCGTTCCATCTCCGGCAGGGCGGCGAGCACCTGGGCCCGCTTGTCGTCCTCCAGATCATCGACCACATCGACGGCATCGTCGGAGTCCATCTCGCCCAGGGCCTTGGCCAGGACGGCGAAGGGGACGTGCTCGAGCACATCCTCGCGGATCTCGGTGTCCAGCTCCGACAGGATCTCGGCCAGGGCCTCGGGGTCCAGGTGCGCGACCACCTCGGCCCGATAGTCCGAGGACAGGAATCCCATCAGGTCGGCGACGTCGGCCGGATGCAGGGCGGCCAGCAGCTCCCGCAGGCGCTCAGCGTCGCCACGGTCGATGGAATCGACGACCATGGCGACGAAGTCGGGGTTGAGCGCATAGTCCTCGCCCAGGGCGAGGTCTTCCAGGTCCTCGACCTCCGGAGAGGTCAAGCTGCCCTTGGCGGCCTTGAGGTCCAGATCAGTGACGTCGGTCTCGTGTTCGGTGTCGCGGCTCATGCGGACCTCCCATTTGACGTGTGACGATGCTCTAGCTCTGCAGCTGCGAAGAACCCTGATTCACTGGTGCGGTCGAGAAGACTCGAACTTCCACGGGTTGCCCCACAGCGACCTCAACGCTGCGCGTCTACCAATTCCGCCACGACCGCGCGTGGTGAGGCGCGGCAGGTAGCAAACCCCCGCGCGTTTGTGAAGCGTCGTCGCTAGCCGCCGGCCATATAGTCGTAAACATCGGCCGCCCGGGTCACGGCAATGGAGATGCGATCCTCATTGATCTGGATCTCGCCACGGGCCACAGGATGGTTGTTGGCCAGGATCCACACCTCTTCATGCACACCGGCGTCCAGGGGGATCACCGCCCCCCGGCCCATGCGCAGGAGTTGCTGCATCGGCAGGCTGGAGCGCCCCAGCACGACGGAGATCTCAACATTGACGGCGTTAACCTGACTCAAGACCCCACCCATAAAACACTAAGAAATCAAAGGGGGCTTTGCGCCCCTCGATCCTTGGGTCCACATTGGCGCTGACATGCTTGACCGGTCGTTAAATGCAGAAGATTCCAGCGCTTTTTTCATGAGGGCCGACGGGGGCTCCGTGGACTGGGCCGTGTCGCCAGGCTTGGTGGGCTATGTGGAGGCCGTCGCCGCCATGGAGGCGCGGGCCGCCGCCATCGCAGATGGCACCGCGGGCGAGTTGGTGTGGCTGTTGGAACACCCCCCGCTCTACACAGCCGGCATTTCGGCCAAACCGGCGGATCTGCTGGACCCGGACCGATTCCCGGTCTTCGCCAGTGCGCGAGGCGGTCAGCACACCTATCACGGGCCAGGGCAGCGGGTGGCCTATGTGATGCTGGACCTGGGGGCCCGGCGGCGGGACGTGCGCGCACTGGTGGCAAGCCTGGAGGCCTGGATCATCGGGGCGCTTGGCCGGTTCAATGTGGTGGGGGAGATTCGACCCGGGCGCGTGGGGGTCTGGGTGGAGCGGCGGGTGTCAGGCGCGCCAAGCACCGAGGACAAGATTGCCGCCATCGGTGTGAAGCTGCGGCGCTGGGTGTCCTTTCACGGGATCTCGCTGAATGTGGAGCCCGATCTGGAGCATTTCTCCGGCATCGTGCCCTGTGGCCAGACCGAGCATGGGGTTACCAGCCTGGTGGACCTGGGCCTGCCGGTGACGATGGACGAGGCCGATGCGGCCCTGCTGGGGGCGTTCCAAGAGGTGTTCGGAGCCACAAGGGCCGCCCTCCCGCCGATCTGACGCGTCAGGCGGTCGCGGACTTTAAGGGGTTGGTGCCAAAGCGGTTGGTGCCAGGCTCTCCCGGCATGATCCCCAGCTCAACGGCCGCCCAGAGGAGGAGGACCGCAAATGGAACATCGACCGGGTTCAGGGGCTGCTGCCAGACGGCGATCAGGGCAAACAGGATGACGGCGGCCCACCAGCCGGACTTGCCCCGATCATGCAGCCGCTTGGAGAGTACGCAGGCCCCGCCATAGATCAGGGCGGGATAGACAAACCAGCCAGTCAACCAGTGCAGGGTCACCCCGGCCACGGCCTCATAGGCCGCTCCAGTCAGCACCAGAAGGGCCGCCCCGATCAGGAAGGGCGCGCGCGCCAGCCGACCGGTGGCGGTAAGAAACAAGGCCCCCCAGTCGGTCTGCATCAAGCGAACTCCACCAGCACTTCGTCGGCGGCGACGGAATCTCCGGCCTTGGCCCCGACGGTCTTGACGGTGCCGTCCCGCTCGGCGCGGATGATGTTCTGCATCTTCATGGCCTCGACGACGCAGACCGCTTCGCCGGCCCGCACCACCTGCCCCGGGATCACGTCGAGGGTCACCACCAGGCCCGGCATGGGCGACAGGATCATCTTGGAGGTGTCGGCGGCTTTCTTGGGCGGCAGGCGTTCGTGCAGCTCTGCCCCGCGGGGGGTCATCACCAGCACCTTGAGCGTCGTGGCCCGATGCCGGACCACAAAGCCCTCGGCGGCGGGCCTGACCGCCACAGTGAAGGCCTTGCCGTCCATCACACCCCGGAACACCGACTTGCCGGGTCGCCAGTCCAGATCGGTGAGGGTCAGGGTACGATCCTCATTGAGGTACTCGACCCGATAGGCCGCCCCGCCGTTGGAGAGCCGCACCCGTCGCTTGTCGAGACCGGCGATGACGACCCACTCGTCGCGCAGGAGCTGGGGGGCCGAGCGGCCCGTGACGATGCGGTGCATGGCGCAGGCCACAGCCGAGACCAGGTCCCGCTGCCAGGGGGTCGGCGGGGTGCCCGTGAAGCCTTCGGGGAATTCGTCCTTGATGTAGTTGGTGGAGAGCGTGCCCGATCGGAACCGGTCCTGGTCCATGACCGCAGCCAGGAAGGGGATGTTCTGCCCCAGACCCTCGATGTGGAAATCCTCCAAGGCGCGGCCCATGGCATCAATGGCCGCCAGCCGGGTTGGCGCCCAGGTGGAGAGCTTGGAGATCATCGGGTCGTAGAACATCGAGATCTCATCGCCCTCCCGCACGCCGGCGTCGTTGCGTACGATGATGTCGCCAAGGGTGCCTTCGGCCGGCGGGTCGTAGCGCCCCCACCGGCCGATGGAGGGCAGGAAGCCGCGATAGGGGTCCTCGGCATAGATCCGGCTTTCGACGGCCCAGCCCTTGATGGCCAGGTCCTTCTGCGCGAAGGCCAGGGTCTCGCCATAGGCCGAGCGGATCATCTGCTCTACCAGATCGACCCCGGTGATCAGCTCGGTGACCGGGTGCTCCACCTGCAGGCGGGTGTTCATTTCCAGGAAGAAGAAGCTCTTGTCCTGGCCCGCCACGAACTCGACGGTTCCGGCGCTGTCATAGTTGACCGCCTTGGCCAGGGCCACGGCCTGGGCCCCCATGGCCGCGCGGGTTTCTTCGTCCAGCAGGGGCGACGGCGCCTCCTCGATGACCTTCTGATTGCGTCGCTGGATGGAGCACTCGCGTTCGAACAGGTGCACGACGTTGCCGTGCTTGTCGCCCATCACCTGGATCTCGATGTGGCGCGGGCTTTCGATGAACTTCTCGATGAAGATGCGGTCATCGCCGAAGCTGGACTTGGCCTCGGCCCGGACCGCCGGGAAGCCTTCCTCGACGTCCCTCCGGTTCCAGGCGACCCGGATCCCCTTGCCACCACCGCCGGCCGAGGCCTTGATCATCACCGGATAGCCGATCTCCTCGGAGATCTTGATGGCGTGGGCGGTGTCGTCGATCTCGCCGACGTGACCGGGAACCACAGACACCCCAGCCCGGGTGGCGAACTTCTTGCTCTCGATCTTGTCGCCCATGGCCTCGATAGCGTGGGGGTTGGGACCGATGAAGACGATGCCTTCCTGCTCCAGCCGCCGGGCGAAGGACGCGTTCTCCGACAGAAAGCCGAAGCCCGGATGGATGGCCTCCGCGCCGGTCTGGCGGGCGGCGGCTACGATCTTGTCAGCCACCAGATAGCTTTCAGAGGCCGGGGCACCGCCGATGAACACCGTCTCGTCGGCCATCTCGACCGCCATGCTGTCGGCGTCGGCCTCGGAATAGACCACCACAGTGGCGATCCCCATCCGGCGACAGGTCTTGATAATGCGGACCGCGATCTCGCCGCGGTTGGCGATCAGAATCTTTGAGAACATGCCAGACGTCTTAGCGCAGTTTCGCAGCGATAAGGCAGAGGGAGATGACTCTTGGGCGGTTCATGCAGGTAACCTCACCGGGGGTGCTTCCGTAGTGTGGAGAGAGACCTTAGATTGGACCCCATGAGCACGCCAGAAGCCACCCTCTCCCCGTCCGGTTTTGACCTGACACCCCCCGACGCTGCGGAACGCAAGCGCCTGGAAGCGGCCCTCACCCGCGAAGAGGCCGAGGTGCTACTGCACCATGGCACCGAGGCCCCCTTCTGCGGCGGTCTGCTGGATAACAAGGAAGACGGTGCCTATTGTTGCCGCCTCTGCGGATTGCCGCTGTTCCAGGCCAAGACCAAGTTCGAGAGCGGCACCGGCTGGCCCAG
>JANPAO010000467.1:0-2765 GCA_031429955.1 Phenylobacterium sp.
GACCGAGATCAGTTCGAACGTCCGCATTCCACAGTGACCTCCTCCTGGCCTGCTCCCCACAGAGGGCCATACCGAACGTCGCTAGCCCGCCGGCAATCGCGACACGAGCCCCCAACATCCGAGCCTGACCCCTACCGCGCCAGCGTCAGCGCCGCCTGGGCCGGGCTGGCCTTGGCGGTGTCGCGGTCGACGCTGTAGTTGGCCGCCTGCATGGCTTCAACCGGGATCGCCCCCACCAGGGGCTTGAGGGCCCGCAATAGGCGCGCGTCCTCGGCCCGCTTGGGCGAGACCAGGATCACCGCGTCATAGGGCGGCAGGGCCCCCTTGGGATCGGTGAGGATCACCAGACCGTCGGCGGCGATGCGGCCATCGGACGAGAAGGCCGAGATCACGTCGGCGTCTCCACCCCCCAGGGCCCGATACATGAAGGTCGGCTGGAAGGAGCGGCTGGCCTTGAAGTGAAAGCCATAGGCGGCATCGACGGCCTTCCACTCCGGCCGCGACAAAAACTCGATGTCGGTGCCCAGGGTCAGACCCGGGGCCTCGCGGGCCAGGTCCGTCAGGCTGACGATCCCCAGGGCCTTGGCCCGGTCGGCCTTCATGGCAAACGCATAGGCGTTCTCAAACCCGAGGGAGCCCAGGACGGTGACCCCATCGCGGGCCTTCAGCTCGGTGGTCAGCCCCGCCAGCACCGCCGCGCGCCCGGGATTGTCCTGGCGGTTGAGGACATTGGTCCACAGGGTGCCGGTATAGTCGATATAGGCATCCAGCTCGCCGGCGGCCAGGGCGCGATAGGCCACCGCCGACCCCAGGTCCTCCTTGCGGCTGACCCGTGCGCCGGCGGTCTCCAGCCGCTGGGCCATCAGCTCGGCCAGGATGTATTGCTCCGAAAAATTCTTGCCCCCCACCACGTAGCTGGCCGGCTGGCCGAAGGTGATCAGGGGCGCCACCGCCAGCACCAGCCCCACGGCCAGGCCGCCGACCCCGGCGATCATCAGGCCCCGCTTGCGCCGGGCCGCCCCGGTCTCGATCAGCCCCAGCAGTTGGTCGGCGGTCATGGCCAGGGCGGCAGAGGCCGCGCAGCCAAACAGCACCCCCACCCAGTTCTCGGTCTGAAGCCCGGCAAAGATATAGTTGCCCAGGCTGGTCTGCCCCACCGGGGTGGAGAGGGTGGCGGCCCCCATGGTCCAGACCGCTGCGGTCCGGATGCCCGCCATGATCACCGGCATGGCCAGGGGCAGGTCCACCTGGAACAGCTTCTGCGAAGGGGTCATGCCCACCCCGTCGGCGGCCTGGCGCACGGCGGCATCAACCCCCAGCAGGCCGGTGGTGGCGGTCCTCAGGATCGGCAGCATCGAATAGAGCGTCAGGGCCAGCAGCGAGGGCAGGAACCCCAGGGCCGAAAAGCCATGGCCGAAGGTGGAAAGACTCAGGGCCGAGACCGCCAGCAGCAGGGGATAGAACAGGGCCAGCAGGGCCAGGCTGGGGATGGTCTGGATCAGGCCGGCAAAGGCCAGGACCGGCCACCTCAGCCGCGGGCTGCGGCTGGCGGCCACCGCCAGGGGCAGGCTGATGGCCAGACCCAGGCCCAGGGCACAGGCACTCAACAGCACATGCCAGGCCAGATAGTTGGGCAACAGGGCCCAGGCGGCCTCCAGCTGGGGGCTCATGCGGCAGCTCCCGATAGCCGCTGGGCCAGGCGCTCAGCCTGCCGACGGGGGGCATCCAACAGGGCCCGGACATCGGGGTCCTGGCTGTTGCGGCTCAGGTCGGCGGGCGTGCCATCAGCCAGGATCTCACCGGCCTTCAGCACCACGATCCGGTCGGCCAGCAGCACGGCCTCGGCCATGTCGTGGGTGACCATCACCGTGGTCAGGACCAGCTTGTCATGCAGGGCCCGGTAGTCGGTGCCCAACTGATCCCGCGTGATGGGGTCCAGGGCCCCGAAGGGTTCGTCCATCAGCATCAGGCTAGGCTCGGCCGCCAGGGCGCGGGCCACCCCCACCCTCTGTCGCTGACCGCCCGACAGGGCACTCGGCAGCCGGCTCCCCATCTCCGCCGGCAGGTCCACCAGGGACAGCAGCACCGCCACCCGCTCGGCAATCCGGGCCGGGGTCCAGCCCAGCAGCTTGGGGGTGATGGCGATGTTCTCGGCCACGGTCAGGTGGGGAAACAGGCCCACCTCCTGAAAGACATAGCCGATCTGCCGCCGCAGCAGATGGGGGGCGATGGCCCCGGTGTCCTCCCCCATCACCTGGACGCTGCCGGCGTCGGGCGTCACCAGGCCATTGATGGTTTTCAGCAGGGTCGTCTTGCCAGACCCCGAGGCCCCCACCAGGGCCACGAACTCGCCGGGCGCAATGGTCAGGCTGACGCCGGCCAGGGCGATGTGGGCACCGTAGCGCTTCTGGATCGAGGTCAGGGCAATGGCGGTGTGGGACATGCGCAGACCTTAACCAGCCTTGGTCAGATCGGCATACGCATGATTTCTTGATAGGCGCTGATCACCTGGTCGCGGACCGCCATCACCGTCTCCAGGCTGGCCTCGGCCGCCGAGATCGAGGTGACCACGTCGATCAGTTCAGCCTTGCCCGCCACATTGGCCCTGATCTGGTTCTCGGCATGCTTGGAGGCCTGGGTCGCATCGGTCATGGCCGACTTGAGGATGGACCCGAAGTCCAGCCCGCCTTCGGCGGCTCCCCCCATGGGCTTTGCAGCCGAGCTGCCCTGGGTGGAGGCGTAGGCCTTGGCGGCGGCGAGCGCGG
>JANPAO010000468.1:0-1884 GCA_031429955.1 Phenylobacterium sp.
CTTGGCGGGATCATCACCGCTGACCTGGCCCAGGAGGCCATGGCCCTGAACCCCCACATTCGCACGGTGCAGATCGCCGGCGCGGGCCACAACATCCGGCGGGAGAACTTTGACGACTATCTGGCGGCGGTGCGGGGGTTCTTGGGGGAGGGGTGAGGGAGGCAATGTTCGCGGGGCCAGCGCGGCCATCGGGTGCACAGCCGATCTGAATTGTCGTCGACCCATGGGCGGATAGTTTCGGGCTGCGTCGTTCCCTCGATTCTCTGCCGGGCGCTTGGCTTGCAGGCTGGACACGAAGACCACGAAGGACACGAAGGCAGTGAGGAAGCGGGCCAAGCCCTCGTCCCCCCCATTCACCTGGTTGCCCTGTTTTTGTATATACGATTATTGACGCGGCAATTTATGGTATATACAATAAAGCGTGCTTCAGTTCGACCCTGACAAAGATGCCCTCAATGTTGCCAAGCACAAGATATCGCTGGCTGCGGCGGCGGAGCTGGAAATCCTGGCACGGGTGACGGACCATCGCTTTGCCGAACTCCGCTACCGCGCCTACGGCACGATTGATGGCACAGCCTACTGCCTCGCCTACACGATCCGAGAGGGCCATGTCCGGGCGATCAGCCTGCGCCGCGCTCGCAAAAAGGAGATGGACCAGTATGTCCGGTAACCCCCGAAACGACATAGACAACCCAGACTGGACGGCGGAGGATTTTGCCCGTGCCGTCGGCCCAGAGGCCCTGTCCGACGCGGAACTCGCGGCATTCCCGAAAACTCGTGGCCGACCGAAGTTGGCCTCTCCGAAGCTACCGGTGTCGCTGCGACTGTCACAGGAGGTGGTGATGCGCTTCCGGGCGAGTGGCCCAGGATGGCAGTCGCGGATCGATGCGGCCCTCTCCGAGACCTACATCAGCCCCGAGATGGAGGACCTTGTCCGCGCCCAGAAGGCGCTGGTGGAGGATATGATCGTCCAGATCCGTGCGATGAGGGACGGTGCGCTAGGGTCGGGTGCCAAGGACAGTGACGTGACCGATGACGTCATCAAGGTGCTGCAACTTCGGCGCGATGAATTGGAGCGTGTCTATCAACGTTACGGGCTCAATCGGGAGCGGGTGACCGCTTAGGGGCCACCAGCGGCCAATGTGCTTGGAGACGGGGGACGGGGGGTGTCATGGGCGGCGGCCACCCATAGGGTAGGCTTAGGCAAGCCCCTCAGGCCAATCGTGCTCCGGCAGAAGGTCGCGCAGCCTTTCCGTCCGGGTTTTGCCCAACACCACCTCGGTGCCGAGGTTGCCTTGGTCGAGGCGTCCCATGATCAACCCAGCCGCCGCTTGATGCGGCTGAAGGCGATGGGGGTTATGCCGAGGTAACGGGCGATGTCGCCCTGCGGCAGGCGTTGGATCAGATCCTGGTCCTGGGCCTGCAGGATTCTGTAGCGTTCGGCGGCCGATGCGCAGAGGAGGGCTTGCTCGCGCAGGGATTTACGGCGTCTGACCCATTCGGAGAATTGAAGTTGGGCGCGTTGCAGATCGGGGCGCTCTGAGATCTGCCTGCGCACCCACCTCAGTGGAAGTCGGACGAGAATGGAGGGTTCGAGGGCGCGGGCACCAAAGGCCAGTCCGCCGGGGTCCACGGCAAAGAGCCCCTCATCGACGATGAAGCTCTTGATCCGTTCGTCGCCCTCCTGCGTCAGATAGGTCAGTTTCAGGAGGCCGCGCGCCATCCTGAAGAGCGTCAGAAGGTCGCGCGCTGAGGTCCATGTCGGCAAGGCGGGACTGCAAGGTGTTCTTAACAGACATGCAACAAGGATAGGATGTGCTGTTGCATTCGCAACAGCTAATTGTTTCCTTGCCGTTATTAGTCCTTCGGGAAACCCACGCGGTC
>JANPAO010000469.1:0-3014 GCA_031429955.1 Phenylobacterium sp.
ACATCGGCCCCGGCCTCGACATAGGCAGCGGCCCGGTCGATGGCGGCTTGCAGGCCGTCCACCGCGATGGCGTCAGTGCGGGCCACGATCAAGGTGTCTTCGCTCGCCCGCGCATCGCAGGCCGCGCGCACCTTTCCCGCCATCTCCTCAAGCGAGATCAGACCCTTGCCCGAGAGATGCCCGCAGCGCTTGGGAAAGGACTGATCCTCGATCTGGATGGCATTGGCCCCCATCCGCTCCAGGCCCCGAACCGTGCGCTGAACATTGAGCGCATTTCCAAATCCGGTGTCGGCATCGACGATGATCGGCAGCGCAATCCGTTCGCGCATCCGCGCCACCACGTCGGCGACATGGTCAAAGCTCACCAGCCCGATGTCGGGGCGCCCCAACTGGGTATAGGCAATGGAGGCGCCGGAAACATAGACCGCCTCGAACCCGGCGGCCTCGATCAACAGGGCTGACAGGGCGTCATAGGCTCCCGGCGCCAGCACCGCGTCACCCCGCGCCAACCGATCCTTGAGGGACGTAGTCACGGGCGGGCTCCGGCAAGGCGGCGTTTCAGGTGAGGCATCAATCCTCCGTCCTCAATCATGGTCAGCAGGTGGGCGGGCAGGGGCTCCACCTGCCAGGTGCGGCCCTGGGTCTGGTTTTGGATCTGGCCGGTCTGGGGATCGACCGACAGCAGGTCCCCCGAGGCCACCTCGCCCGCCTGGGGCCAGACGATCGCCGGCAGTCCCAGGTTCATGGCATTGCGCCAGAAGATGCGGGCAAAGGAGGTGGCCAGCACCGCCCGGACCCCCAACAGCTTCAGGGACACGGCGGCCTGTTCCCGGCTGGAGCCCAGGCCAAAATTTGCCCCGGCCACCAGGAAGTCGCCGGGCTGAACGCTGGCCGCGAAGCCGGAGTCGACCGCCGACAGGCAATGGCTTGCCAATTCCAGCGGCGGCAGTTTCATCAGCGACCCAGGGGCCAAGACGTCGGTGTCGATATTGTCGCCAAAGACAAAGGCGCGACCGGAGGCGGCGGTCATCGGACGCCCCCCCCATCAAGCATGTGACGCGGATCGACGATCTCTCCGGCGGCGGCAGCGGCCGCAACCGCATAGGGCGAACCCAGATAAACCTGGGCCTGGCTATGGCCCATCCGACCCTTGAAGTTGCGGTTGGTGGAGGAGATGCAGACCTCCCCCTCCGACAACAGCCCGGCCCCCATGCCGGCGCAGGCACCGCAGCCTGACGACAGCAGAATGGCCCCGGCCTCCAGTAGGATCCCCATGGTCCCGTCGGCGGTCGCGGCCTTGAGGGACTGGGACGAGCCCGGGGCGATCAACAACCGAACGCCGGGTGCCACCTTCCGACCGGCCAGAACCTCAGCGGCCATCCTCAGGTCGCTAAGCTTGGCCCCGACACAGGCCCCGATATAGGCCTGGTCAATGCGCACGCCCCGAAAGGTCTCGACGTCATGGGTGTTGTCCGGCGCGTGGGGCGCGGCAATCTGCGGGGCCAGGGCGGCCGCATCAAACCGATGGAGCGCCACATAGGCGGCATCTGAATCCGAGCCATAGGCAAGGGCTGCAGCCTCGTCCTCCACCGGAGCGCCGACACTTTTCAGATAGTCAAAGGTGGTCTGATCAGGGGCGATCACGCCCGTCTCGCAACCCAGTTCAGCGGCCATATTGGCCAATACCATGCGCTCGGGCATGGACATGGCTTCAACGGTCGAGCCCGCATACTCGACGGCCAGGAAAGCGTTGTCGGGACCAATGGCGCGGCAGAGGCTCAACATCAGGTCCTTGGCGGTCACGCCGCGTCCAATCTGGCCGCTCCACTCGACGCGAAGCATGCCGGGAACTGAGAGCCAGGTCTCTCCGGTGGCGGCAATCGCGGCCATATCGGTGGCCCCATAGCCCGCCGCGTAGGCGCCAAAGGCCCCGGCCATGGGCGTATGGGAGTCGCCTCCCGCAATGAAGGCCCCGGGTCGGATCAGCCCATGTTCTGGCAGGACCAGGTGACAGATCCCCACCATGTCGAAGAACCGGGTAACCCCATAGTCACGCACGAAATCCCGGGTCTGCTTCAGGATCGACGCGCTCTCTGCATCCACAGCAGGCACATAGTGATCCGAGACGATCACCACCTTGGAGGGGTCCCAGAGGCCCACGCCAAGGTCCTCCAGATAGGGTCGCCAGCGTCGGGGTCCTGAGGAATCGTGGGCGAAGGCCAGGTCCACCTGGGCGGTCACGATCTCGCCCACGCGAACGGCACGACCGCAGGCACGCCCGATCACCTTCTGTACCAGAGTCTGTCCGGAGGCCGGCATTCAACGTCTCAAGCGACCCGTGGGTCAGATCAAAAGATATAGTTCTATATCATTTGAAAGCGCCACCGACCGCAAGGTCAAACTGTGGAAGCCCGTGCAGAGTGCGCGGGCCGCAAAAGGAAGAGGCACCCTCATGAAGGGTGCCTCCCGTCGTCCGGTCGAGGGGTCTGGGATCAGCGCGCCGCAGCTTTTTTCTCCACCTGCTTCTTGAAATAGGTCCAACTGGTCTCGTTGGGGCGGGTGTCGTCCACCGGCGGCGGGGCGTTGTATTCAGGATAATTGTTGGCGATCTCGGTTTTGATCACCGCCGGCAGGGCGTCGATCCCCGAGATCATCTGGCCGGTGGCATTGAACACCAGCATGCCGTCGCGGCTGCCCATCTTCATCCAGGGAAGCCATTGGGCGAGCCGGACCCAGGCGACGGAGGACCGGGCATTGGTGGTCTTGGCATCCAGCAGGGTCTTCTCGTCCATGATGAAGTCGAAGATCTCCATCGCGTGGTACTGACCGCCGATATAGTCCTGATAGTCGCCCGCCAGCGGGTTGCGATAGAACAGCGGCACCTCGGCGGGCATGAAGACCCGGCCCGCATCCACCCGAACATCCAGCTTGAAGGGCTCGCCCTTTTCGTCGATCGGGAACATGGCCCCGCGCATATTCACCGGGTCATTGGCGACGTGCAGCACGTCGACCGT
>JANPAO010000470.1:0-3336 GCA_031429955.1 Phenylobacterium sp.
CACCACCATCCAGGGGAGAAATACTGTAGTAATTTACGCCGCGAGGAATTTCACGCTTTATGTAATCCATGTGCGCATCATTCAGTTTTCCCGCAAAATTGAACTTGGACAGGTCTGTAACTTCCGGATCGGCATTGTCATTTATGGGTTCGATGCCTCCGCGATCCCCAGCAACGAGGGTCCGGACACGCGTGAGTCCCAAGTCGACGTACAATCGGTCTAGAATCTCGTCCTATTGGGCGGTGCAGCCGTCCTGGCCCTACTGACGCTGGGCAAACCGCACGCCGAATAGGGACGCGCCCTATCGGTCCCGGATCGCGCCCATTGCGGCACGCTTGACGGCATCGGGCAGGGTGGTGAACCAGGCCTGGGGCGACAACCGTTCGGCAATTCTGGCCCGGCCATTCCGCGCCAAGCTCGCGGCCAGGCCTGGCTCGGCTCTCAGACGCTTGAGGGCTGCGGCCGCAGCGTCAATGTCCGGATCAGCCCAGGTCTGTCCGGCATAGATCCCCTGGGGGTCAGCCACCGGCACCGGCCGCGAAGGGATCAGTAGGGTGCTTTCGGCGTCCATGAAGTCCAGGTTGCCCGACCAGCCGGTAGCGATCACCGGGACCCCCATGGCCATGGCCTCGGCTGGCGTCAGGCCAAAGCCCTCAGCCCGGTGCAGGGACAGCAGCACATCGGCCGAGGCGATCAGGCTCTTGACCTGGGCATAGGGCCAGACGGCGTCTTCCAGGGTGACATTGCCCGCCGCCAGTCCGCGCAGCCGGGCCAGGTGGTCTGGGAACAGGTGGCCGTTCTGGGTCTTCAACACCAGGCGTGTCGAGGGGTCCTCGCCGAAGGCCTTGGCAAAGGCTGCGATCACTCCCTCGGGGTTCTTCCGTGCCGCAGCGGAGTTGAAGTCAAACAGACTGACGGCCAGAAACCCTGCTGCACGCGGGGCGGGAACCACGTCCTGATAGTCTTCCAGAAACAAGGGATGCGGCACCACCCGCACTGGGGCCCGAGCCCCGGCCAGGGCGCTCGCGGTATAGGCGCTGGGGGCCCAGATCTCATCGACGAGGCCACCGTCCCGCAGCCAGGACGCTGGGGCCTTGGGCAACTCCCAGGCCCAGTAGCCATAGCGCGGACCCAAGATCCTGCGGGGACCTAGAAAGGCCATGGCCGCCAGCAACTCCGGCGGATTGAGGTGAAAGATCCAGGGGCCTGGCGGTGGTGCCGGTTGAACCTGCCCGATCCAGTCCAGACGCGCCGCCGAGACGTCCACGGTTTCCACCGGCACGCCGAGCGCCTCGAAGGCGCGCACCGCGAGCCTGGCGGAGGCCGCGATGCCGTGGGACCCCTCCAGGAACCCCACAACCCGGATCGGCCCGCGGATGGCAGACTGGTCATGGGGGGCTCGCGCGCTGGCTCGAACATAGGTCCCGAGGGCGCGGTTCAGGATCGGCTGGGCAGCGCGACGAAGGGCCTCGGGGGCCAGGTCGCGCCAGAGCCGTCGCGCCGTGGCGATGGAACTCACCGGCGCGCCTCGCGCCAGGTCACACCGTGGGCCAGCAGGGCGATGGCATCGGCTGGGGCTAGATTGGGCTCGGTCTGGAAGATCACCTGGCCGACCCGCGCTGGTGGCCTTGCCGGCGCGCCGTTGGCGGTCAGGAACCGGGTGGATGAGGCGTCAAAGACCAGGGTCCCGGCTGGGGCGGCGCTCCAGGTCTCCATGACCCTCAGGGTCTGACAGGTCCCCACGGCCTGAGGCCGACGCAGGACTCGGGGGGCTTGGCGAACACTCAATTGCGCCAGCCCGAAGATCGGATGATGGCGGGTCGAGCGCGGCAGGTCCCGTGGGTCGACCCCGACCTCGGCCAGGCCCCCGCCAATCAACCAGCGGAGGAAGGCGATTTGTTCGCCCCGGCCAGTGAGGGGGAACAGGCGGTGCAGGTCCCCGCGACCCTCCCAGATCTGCAGGAACAGGCGCGGGAAGGGCAGGCCGCGCGTATGCCCGCGAACCGGCCGCTCTAACGCCGGGTCAGTTAGGCCCTGCGGCCAGCCCGCGCGACCCGCCAGCCCGTAGGCGGCGACCGGAAGGTCACCGGGTCGCGTCTCGCCCCAAGCATAGCCTACGGCCCGGGCGATCACCGCCGGACCGAGGTCCTCTGACGCGAGGAGTTGAGGGTCAAAGCGCCCCGCCAGGGCCTCTGGCCCCACAAGCCAGGCCCGCAGGCCCGCAGGGTCGGCGGCAAACCGATCCCGCAAATCGCGCCGCGCGCCCAATAGCGCCTCAATGGCCGGGCTTGGTGAGGTGGCCTTGAGCCAGGATCGGAGCTGATCAGACGGGCCCAACCATGGTCCGGGCGGGGGTTCGAGAGCCTCGCTTCGATGGGCTTGCTTCGGCGCATTCAGCCAAGCCTCGGCTGCCTTGGTCAGTCCGCCGCCGAAGTCTTCGCCGGCCCGCGCCGCCGCCAGAAACCGCGACCGGTGCTCGGGCAGGACGGGCTGGCCGGAAGGAAGGGTCTGGTGACCATAGGCGATGGACTTGGACTGGGCATGACCGTTGCGCAGCATCGCCGCGCCATACTCGGCCAGCAGCTCCGCCAGGGGCGATCTGGGCACCACCTTGATTCGATCCTGATGTTTCGAGAGCAGGTCGGGGCGGCTTGGGTCAAAGCCCGAGAAGTGGAAGAAGGCCAGGCCTTGGCCCTCCACCTGCCACCCCTGCGGCCCGGTGGTGACCTCACGGCCCTCCAGGTTCCAATAGGCGAGGTTGAGCGTGGGGCTGCGCAGCAGGGCCACATCGCTCACCAGACCTGGGGCCAGATCCATCCACTTCTGGTCGGTGAACAGGCCCTGGGCAAAGTCAACGCGGCAGTCGAACCGCAGCTTCTCCCCCCACCAGTCGATCAGAGCCAGGGTCTGAGGCTCGGCGCGGACCGCCATGAAGCCGAGGTTGTAGGCACCTGACGTCAGGATGACGTGGTCATTCGGGTTGGCCGATCCGCGGAGCGGGCGGGTCAGATGGGGGGTGAGCACCAAGGGGGCCTGGACCAGGCCGGCCCGCACTTCATCCAGCGGCCGATAGACGAAGATGTCGGGGTCCAGATAGGTCACCGAACCAACCCCCTCCTGGCCCATCAAGGCGCGGAAGGCGTGGGGCTTGACCGCAGTATTGAGTTCCAGGGCGTCGTAATAGGCACACATCGCACCGAAGTCGGGGGTCAGGGTCCCGGCATCAACCACGCGAATTCCAGCGTCGGCAAAAGTGATCGGACCATCGGTGGCGATGACCACCTGGGCGCTCGTCGGCTCGGCAGTCGCCAGGCTCGCCATCAGGGTCGCGGCTTG
>JANPAO010000471.1:0-8352 GCA_031429955.1 Phenylobacterium sp.
GTTCCAGGCCGTGGTCGCGGCGGGGCCAGGCGCTGCCGCCCAGATGGTCAAAGCGTTCGTGAACCTCGATCTGTCGGTGTCCCAGCCGGTGGGCCTCGAAGGCGGCCAATATGCCCGCCAGTCCGCCGCCGATGATCCGTACCGGGGCGACGCCGAGATCACCGTTTACGCCAGACTGTCCCATGTCGTCTTGTCTGGGCGCATTCGACGCCCTCCCCAGGTTTCCACCAATCTGCGCCAGGGGTTGCGAAAAGACCGTTAAGCCTGAGGGCCTTGCGGGCTCGGCAGGCGATCTCGATGGGCGATGAGGTCCAGGAACGCCTCAGCCGCGCGTCCCGCCCCCAGCCCGTCGCAAATCGTGGCACTGGTGACCGACAGGCGCTGGCGTAGGGCAGGATCAGTCAGCAGCCGGACGATGGCGCGGTCCAGACGCGCCTCGAGCCCATCGCCGGTGGCGTCCACCACCAGCGCCGCTTCGCGCTTGGCCAGGTCAGCGGCGGCCTGGGCCTGGTTGGGGGCCAGCACCAGGATCGCCGAGGGCAGCCCCAGCACGCAGCGCTCCCAAACGCTGGAGCCTGCGGCGCCCAGGGCCACGTCGGCCTCGAAGATCAGCTTGGCCATGTCCTGGGTGTCGACATGCAGGGTGATGCGAGGATCTCGGCCCGCGATCTTCATCAGGCCCGGCAGGCTGGGTGCCTGGGCTCCCAGCACCACATCGACCCCAACCTCGCCCAACCGTCGGCGCAGGCGCTCGACAACCTGTGCCGTAATCGCCCCGACATCGGTCAACCCCATGGCCACCAGCACCCGACCCACGCTCCCTTGGCGGCGCTGCAAGGCCCCATTGCGAAGAAGGGCGAACTCGGGCCGGACCGGTGCGAACTCGGGCCCCAGCAGCAACCGTGTCCGCCCGTCGGTCCAGGGGGCATAGTCGCTTTCCTGGCGGCCAGGCCCTGAGTCCAGCACCATATTGGCACCGAGCGGCCGGTCGGCCAGGTCATCGATCACCAGGGTGGCGCGCCCCTTGGCCAGGGCGATATGGTGTTCGGCGTTGAGGCCGTAGTGGTCAAAGACAATGGCGTCGAACAGGGTCCCCTCCAGGGCCTGGGCGATCGTCGCGGGGTCCAGGTCGGCGACCTCCGTGCGCGGGATCTCCGCCCCGAACACCGCCAGCAGGCCGGCTCCGAACCCGTTGCAGACAAAGCTGCAATCGGCCCCCCGCTCCCCCAGGGCGCGCGCCAGGGTGAGGCTGCGCAGCACATGGCCGCCGCCGATCTCTGGCCCGGCATTGGCCACAAACAGGATGCGGGGCTGGGCCATGGCGCTTAGCGGGTCGCAGCTTCGATGGCGGCGTCCAGGGCGTCCCGAAACACCACGAAGAACAGCTCCGGGTCGCCGGGGTCGAGGTTCTCCACCACCCCCGACACCTTGTAGCCGCGGCCCACCAGCAGGGTACGCATGGCCTTGTTGGACTCGTTGCAGGACACAAACAACCGGTCGCCCTCGAACCCGGCCTCGATATTGGCCATGAGGGCCGAGGCCACGCCGCGCCGGAAATAGGTCTCGCCGGTGCAGATCCGCTCCAGGAAGGGGTGGCCGAAGAACTCGGCAATTACCGCATAGCCGGCGACCTGGTCGTCCAGCACCAGCACGCGCACCTCCATGCCGCGATCCCCGGCAATGGCGCGGCTCATATAGTCGTGCCGCCGCTCCTCACGACGGGCCACAGGATCCAGGGCCAGGATGGCGGCGAGATCGCCGTTGGTGGCGGGATGAATGCTGACGCTCATGGCTGTTTCCGCGCCTCAAATCGGGCAATGACCTCTGCTGCCGCGCGTTCGGTTTCGGCCAGGGGCGGGTACTTCCACTTGTGGAAGGCACCGCCAAACGGCCTGGCGGCCCCCAGGCGTTCGAGGTCTTCGTGGAACAGGCGGAACTTCAGGCTCTCGCCCTCCATCTTGACGATGAACATCGGCTTGCCGGTCGAGGCCGCGTCGGTGGCCATGTTGGTGGAGTCCTCGGTGACCAGGATATAGTCCGCTGCCGCCAGGAAGGCGAAATAGGGGTTCTCGCCTTCGCCATCCCAGATGATGCCGGGCATGTGCTTCAGCCGCGAGGTCAGCAGGGCGCGGGCGGCCGGCGGCGTGCGGCGGGAGAAGCTGACCATCACCGACCCGCCCTCCTGGGCCAGGGGCAGCTCGATCTCGTGGGCGATGGCCGCGGCCCGCTCCACCGACAGGTTGTGGGCCTTGGATTTGCCCCCGATCACCACGGCCACCCGGGGATGGGGCAGGGAGGCGATCTGGGCCTTGAAGCGCGCAAGCTCGGCCTTCAGGCGCCTAGCATTCACCCCGTTGGGCGATCCTGTGATGGAGAACACGTTATCCCCCTGTAGCCGATCGTGCTTGGGGGGGATCACCAGGTCAAACAGGCCCGTCGGCATGCGGGGGTCCTGGGTCTGGACCACATAGGTGGCGTTCTTTGACCAGGCCTTCATCCGGATCGATAGTGGCAGGGTGGCGCGTCCGGCCGCGATCCAGATATCGGGCCAAGGCGGCGCAATCTCGCTCTCCGGCGTGAGCGACTTCAGGGGGAAGGGATTGAGCCACCAGGGCAGGCGCCCGATACGCCCCTTCCACGCCACCCGCTTCACCAGCACCTGGGCCTTGCGCTTGGCGGCAATGGCATTGGCCAGGCCCACGACCTGACTCTCCATCCCGGCGCGCCCGTCAGAGACGGCCCAGATGACGAGCGGTGGCGGTGCAGGGGGCTTGCCCAAGCGCGGGTTCCGTATTCAGGCGTGACTGAGGGATCTGGCTTTCACCAGGTCCATCATAGCGACCTTGTGGCTTTCGCTAAGCCTTGGCTAGACCCACTCGACCTTGCGGATCTCATAGGCCTTGGTGCCGCCGGGCGTGTTGACTTCGACCACATCGCCCATCTCCTTGCCGATCATCGCGCGAGCGATGGGCGAGGCGATGGAGATCTTGCCCGACTTCACGTCAGCCTCATGCTCGCCAACGATCTGGTAGCGAGCCTCATCCTCGGTGTCTTCGTCGACAACCGAGACGGTGGCGCCAAACTTTACCTGACTGCCAGATAGCTTCGACACATCGATGACCTGTGCGCGGGCCATCCGATCTTCAATGTCGGCAATCTGGCCCTCGATCCAACCCTGGCGCTCTTTGGCAGCGTGGTACTCGGCGTTTTCCGAGAGGTCACCATGCTGGCGAGCTTCCGAAATGGCCGCGATCACTGCTGGTCGCTCCAGGGTCTTCAAACGCTTCAGGTCTTCGTCGAGGACGTGATAGCCCTCGGCGGTCATTGGGACTTTTTCCATGGCAGATTAGGTGACTCGGGTTCGCCCTTGGGTTTGCATTCCGGCCGCGGGCGCAGGCGACCGGGGGAAAGAGGATAGTGGCGCAAGGCTCAGAACTCAAGGGGTGCAATGCAGCATGACCCTGGGGATCTGAAAGATTGTGGTCGGCCCCGTCAGGCGCTCTCGGAGACGATGGTCCCACGCAGTTCCTCGGCGTCGGGGGCCTCATAGACCCCCTCGATAAAGTCGAACATGTCGGGACTGACCTCGATGGCAAAGGTTTCGCCCCGCACCTCATTACGCGCCAGCACCCTGGCCCGCCGGATCGCGGCGCTGGCGGTGACGAAGTGGAACTGGATCGGAAGGTCGCAGGCCTGCGCGATCTCGGCCACCCGGACGCGGTCTGACCTGCGCATCAGGCCCAGGTCCAGCACCACCGAGGTGCCGGCCGCCATGGTGGCGGCGGCCACCGACCAGATCTGCGACTCACACCGCCCCACCCGGTCCATCATCCACTCGAACGCGATCGGCTCGGGCATGTCGGCGGCAAATAGCCGGGCCATCCAGTCGTCGATGGCAAAATGCACCGCCGGCTCCCGGCGCGAAAGCTGCTGGGCGTAGGTGGTTTTTCCGGCACCCGAGGGGCCGAAGATCACGTGAAGGGTGGCGGTCATGTCCGCCGGTTACTTCACCGACAGGCCGCCGTCGATGACCAATTCGGTGCCGGTGACATATCGGCTTTCCTCGCTAGCCAGCCACAGGACGCCGTTGGCGATGTCGAGGGGATAGCCCTTCACCCCCAGGGGCACCGCCTGCTCGGCCACGGCGTCCAGCACCACCGGCCGCGAGGGCCGGGTATTGTCGCCCGGTTCGCCGGTGCCCATGATCCCGTCCCAGATCGGGGTCTCGATGATGCCGGGATGGACCGAGTTGCACCGGATCTTGTCCTTGGCATTGGCGCATTCCATGGCCACCGACTTGGTAAACAGCCGCACCCCGCCCTTGGTGGCGCAGTAGCCGGCCAGGGTGGGCGAGCCCTTGAGGCCCGCCACCGAGGACATGTTGATGATCGAGCCACCGTCGCCTGACTGGCGCATCAGCGGAATGGCGTGCTTCACCCCCAGGAACACCCCGTCCAGATTGACCGCGCACTGCCGCTGGAAGTCGGCCAGGGTCATGTCCAGGACCGAGCCGCCGATCCCGATCCCAGCATTGTTCACCAGGATGTCCAGACGGCCATGCTGCGCCCTGATGGCGGCGATGACCTCTATCCAGGCGGCTTCGGCGGTAACGTCGTGGGGCAGGTACTGGGCCTCGCCGCCTGCCGCGACGATGCCCTCCACCACCTGGGCCCCCAGGGCGTCCTGCAGATCGGTGATGATGACCCGCGCGCCTTCTTCGGCCAGCCGCTCGGCACATCCCCGTCCGATGCCGCTGGCCCCGCCGGTCACCAAGGCGATCAAACCCGAAACCCGTCCCGACATTTCACGTCCCCTTACGTCTTGACCGACATTGGACAGACGCCTAGCCCAGCCACCCGAGCCCCGCCAGGCTTATGTCCAGGCGGGGTTGCGGCAGGTTCGGGTTCTATGGACGAACGGGTGCCCGCATAAGGGCTCCTGGGGGGCCTCAGCGCATCCAGGCCGGCGTTGAGTCTCCGGTGGTCACCACGCCATAGATCAGGCCGATGGCCAGGACCGCCACGGCGGCCACCATCAGCACCCCGAGGAAGCGCTCAAAGCGTTCATAGAGGTGGCGGTTCTTGGGATGGTGAGTGGCCCCATCGCTGGGTTTGATGTCATTGGTCATGGCAGTTCCCTCGCGTTCTGTGGGAGGACCAAGTCCTCACGCCAGACTGCGACAGGCGCCCATAAGGGCATGTCCGGTCAGTCTTCAGGGGCCGCCGGAAGCTCGCCCTTCGCGCCTGCCGAAGCAAGGCGACAGCGGGAAGGTGCGCCCCAAACGCCCTTGCGTCAATTCACCGAACGCCGGTCTGCAAATGCCCGCTAGCTGTAGCTCTGCAGGGGGCGGACCTCGAGGGGGGCCTTGGCGGTTTCGGCGATGGCTTGGGCGGCGGCCAGGGCGCCGGCGGCGGTGGTGAAGTAGGGGGTTTTCATCATCAGGGCGGTGCGACGCAGTTCAAAACTGTCGGCCACCGACTGCTTGCCCTCGGTGGTGTTAAACACCAGCTGGACCTCGCCGTTCTTCATGGCATCGACGATGTGAGGCCGACCCTCCAGGACCTTCTTCACGTGCTCAACGGTCAGGCCCTGGTCGGCCAGATAGGCCGCCGTGCCGCCGGTGGCCAGCACCCGGAACCCCTGGCCCAGCAGCACGCGGATCGGCTCGACGATCCAGGGCTTGTCGGCCTCACGGACCGAGACAAACACGCAGCCGGTCTTGGGCAGAGTGACCCCGCCCCCCAGTTGCGCCTTGGCAAAGGCCCGCGCAAAGGCCGGGGCCAGCCCCTCGCCCTCGCGCCGCCAGTCCAGCCCCATGACCTCGCCGGTGGAGCGCATCTCCGGCCCCAGGATGGTGTCGACGCCTGCAAAGCGGGCAAAGGGGAAGACCGCTTCCTTGACCGCGATATGGTCATAGGGCGGCTCGCTGGTGTCGAAGTCCGACAGCGGGCACCCGGCCATCACCTTGGCGGCGATGGCGGCTAGCGGCTTGCCGATGGTCTTGGCCACGAAGGGCACGGTGCGACTGGCGCGGGGATTGACCTCCAGGACGAAGATCCGGGGATTGTCGGAGTGGGGCTCTTCGATGGCAAACTGCACGTTCATCAGACCCTTGACGTTCAGGGCTAGGGCCATGCGCACGGTCTGGGCCTTCAGCTCGGCGATGGTCTCGGGCTTCAGAGAAAAGGGCGGCAGGGAACAGGCGCTGTCGCCCGAATGAACCCCGGCCTCCTCGATGTGCTCCATCACCCCGGCCACGAAGACCTTGGTCCCGTCGCAGATGGCATCGACGTCCACCTCGGTGGCCCGGCTCAGATACTGGTCGATCAGCACCGGGCTGTCGCCGGAGACCTGGACAGCGTTGCGCACATAGCGATCCAGTTGTTCGTCATCGCGGATGATCTCCATGGCCCGGCCCCCCAGCACATAGGAGGGGCGGATGACGATGGGATAGCCCACGGCATGGGCGCCGGCGAAGGCCTCCTCGATGGTGCGGGCAATGGCGTTGATCGGCTGGGCGATCTCCAGGCGGTGCAGCAGCTGCTGGAACCGCTCGCGGTCCTCGGCCAGGTCGATGGCGTCAGGGCTGGTGCCCAGGATCGGGATGCCGGCATCCTCCAGGGCCTGGGCCAACTTTAGCGGCGTCTGGCCCCCAAACTGCACGATCACCCCCAGCAGGGTACCGTTGCGCTGCTCCACCGCGATCAGCTCCAGCACGTCCTCGGCCGTCAGTGGCTCGAAGTACAGGCGGTCGGAGGTGTCGTAGTCGGTGGACACGGTCTCGGGGTTGCAGTTGACCATGATGGACTCGATGCCAAGGTCTGCCAGGGCAAAGGCCGCATGGCAGCAGCAATAGTCGAACTCGATCCCCTGGCCGATCCGGTTGGGACCGCCGCCCAGGATGATCGCCTTGCGCGCATCGCTGGGTTCGCTCTCACAGTCAGGTTCCTGGCCCAGGGCACCGGTCTCATAGGTTGAGTACATATAGGGGGTGGCAGCGCGGAACTCCCCGGCGCAACTGTCGATGCGCTTATAGACCGGACGAACCCCGAGCTCCTGGCGCAGGGCGCGGACCTTAGCCTCGGAGGTATTGGCCAGCTTGGCCAGCCGGGCGTCGGAAAAGCCATTGGCCTTCAAGGCCCGGAACCCCTGGGCGGTCATGGGCAGGCCGGCCGCCCGGATGTGACCCTCGGTGCGGACCAGGCTCTCCAACTGCCGCAGGAACCAGGGCTCGTAGGAACAGGCCCCGTGGATATCCTCCACCGACAGGCCGTGGCGGAAGGCCTGGGCGATCACCCGCAGGCGGTCGGGCGTCGGCTTGCCCAAGGCGCGCAGCACGGCGGCCCGGCCGGTGTCAGGATCTTCTGAGCCCTCGATGTCCACCTCGTCCAGGCCCGTGAGGCCGGTCTCCAGCCCCCGCAGCGCCTTCTGCAGGCTCTCGGCAAAGGTGCGGCCGATGGCCATGACCTCGCCCACCGACTTCATGGCGGTGGTCAGGTGCGGCTCGGAGCCGGGATACTTCTCAAAGGCAAAACGCGGGATCTTGGTGACCACATAGTCGATGCTGGGCTCAAACGAGGCCGGGGTCGCGCCGCCGGTGATGTCGTTCATCAGCTCATCGAGGGTGTAGCCCACCGCCAGCCGGGCGGCGACCTTGGCGATGGGAAAGCCGGTGGCCTTCGACGCTAGGGCCGAGGAGCGCGACACCCGGGGGTTCATCTCGATCACCACCATCCGGCCATCGGCGGGATTGACCGCGAACTGGACGTTGGAACCGCCGGTCTCCACCCCGATTTCCCGCAACACGGCGATGGAGGCCGTGCGCATGATCTGGTATTCCTTGTCCGTCAGGGTCAAGGCCGGCGCCACGGTGATGCTGTCGCCGGTATGGACCCCCATCGGGTCTATGTTCTCGATGGAACAGACGATGATGCAGTTGTCGGCCTTATCGCGGACCACCTCCATCTCGTACTCTTTCCAGCCCAGCACGCTCTCCTCGATCAGCACCTCGGTGGTGGGGGAGAGGTCCAGGCCGCGCTCGACGATCTCGCGGAACTCTTCGACATTATAGGCGATGCCGCCGCCTGTGCCCGCCAGGGTGAAGGAGGGGCGGATGATGGCCGGCAGGCCAACGAATTCCAGACCCACCAGGGCCTCGTCCATCGAGTGGGCGGCCTTGGACTTGGGGCTCTCCAGCCCCAGCTTGTCCATGGCATCGCGGAACTTCTGACGGTCCTCGGCCCGGTCGATGACGTCGGCCCTGGCCCCGATCATCTCGACCCCGAATTTCGTCAGCGTCCCGTCGGCGTCGAGCGCCAGGGCCGTATTCAGCGCCGTCTGGCCGCCCATGGT
>JANPAO010000472.1:0-14972 GCA_031429955.1 Phenylobacterium sp.
GGCGCGGATCTGTCGGTTGAAGGCCGCGTCCCCGCCGTCGCCGAAGCTCTGCTTGGTGGCTCGGCGGCGCGTGGCAATGGGAAGGCTCAGCAGGACAAGGAAAATGGCGGCTGCGCCGGCAAGTGCGGAGGTAATGGGTAGGTCCATAGCGTTCGTTCTCCCCAGGATCGGCCTGCGTTCGCCGTCAGCCGAGCATGATCCAGGGCCTCGCCAAAGCCAAGCCCGGCTCAATCGACCGCTACGATCTCCACCTCCGCCCCCGCCAGCACGGCGGTGTCGCCCACCTGCTTGCCCAGCAGGGCGCGGGCCAGGGGCGAGACGTGGGAGACGCTGCCCTGGGCGGGATCGGCCTCGTCCTCACCGACAATGCGGAAAGTCTGACGACGGCCGTCAGGGCGGTCGAGGGTGACCCCGCCGCCGAAACGCACGGTGCCGGCCTGGGCCGAGGTCTCCACCAACTGCGCATTGGCGCGACGGGCGGCATAGTAGCGCAGATCCCGGGTGGCCCTGGCCATGGCAGTGCGATCGGCTTCGATGCCGCCGGCGCTTTGAGCCGCTGTATAGGCCGCCCGCGCCTCGGCCAGGGCCAGGTCAATGGCGGCCAGGCCCTGCGCCGTCACCAGGTTCGGATGCGGCGAGATCGGGCGGTCGGGGAGGTCCGCGGCGGTGGCCTCGGCGTCCCCTTCCTTGGTGAAGGCCACACTCATGACAGGGACCCGAACTCAGCTCTCGACGGTGAACGTCAGGCCGGCCTTGTCGGAGAGCCGTTTGACCAGTCGGTCGCCCAGGGCCGCGCCTGGCACCCAGATGCCGCCGGCCACATCGGGCGCACCCACCAGGGTGATGGCGGTCTCGGCGATGATCTTGGAGGTGGAACCATAACCTGGGTCCTTGTCGCCATAGACCGAGACCTGAACCTTGCGGCCATCTGGGGCGATGGCGATGAAGATGGCGTCATAGAAGCCAGCCTCCCGCTCGGCCTTGCTGGGTCCTTCGCCGGGTTGAGGACCACCCTCGGCCGGCATATCGGCGAAGGCCGCCGGGGTCTTGGGATCGATGATCGACATCTCGTCATAGACAAAGTCGGTGCCATAGGGGTGGCCCTGCAGCAGGTTGGAGCGGTGGACGTTCTTGGTATTGATCGCCGCCATCATGAAGGGGCCGACGTCGGCACCCACGTCGGGGTCATGCTCCTGCTTGTTGCCGGGAGGCTGAGGTGGCCCCTGGAAGCCCGTGGTCAGCGCAAAAGGATTGATCATCAGGGCAAACAGGCTGGGGTCCTTTTGCAGGGCCGCCATGGTGGCCCGGCCCGAGGCTGCGGTGCCGCCCGACAATCCCCCCAGCATCTTGCGCATCCGACCCTTCACACGGGGCACCATGGCCCCGTGTTTCTCCTTGGCGGTCGCTTGAGCGAAATAGACGCCCAGCTCGAAGGGAATGGAGTCAAAGCCGCAGGAGAACAGGATCCGGGCACCACTGGCCTTGGCCGCAGCCTCGTGTTTGCCGATCATCTCGGCCATCCAATTGGGTTCGCCCGAGAGGTCGAGATAGTCGGTCCCTTGCGCTGCGCACTCGGCCACCAGGTCTGAGCCGTAGAGCTGGTAGGGGCCCACCGTCGTGAGGATGGCCTTGGCGCGCGCCACCATCGACTTGACGGAGGCCGGATCAGACGCATCGGCCACCACCAGCGGCGTGTCCTTCGGCGCACCGATCTCATCGCGGACCGCCGCCAGTTTCTCGGCGCTGCGCCCGGCCATCGCCCATTTCACGTCACCGCCGACACCATAGGTCTGGGCTAGGTACTCGGCCACCAACCGACCGGTGAAGCCGGTTGCGCCATAGACGATGATATCAAATTCAGCCTTGGGGTTCATGCGACCGCCCTTCCGATTTCAAGTTGGCGGCGACCTTGCCGGGATTGGCGGGCCAGCGCAAATCCAACCAGACGATCCCGGGCGGTCTGCATCCTTTCCATTGCGATCTTGGTCGCCAGCCGGCAGAGAAAGGCTTTGGCTTTCTGCATTTCCAATTCTTCGAGTTTCATTTCCATGTCTGAGATCATTGTCGCGCGGCAGTTTCGCGGTCCCCCGGTCACCGCCAATGGCG
Source organism: Phenylobacterium sp. (assembly GCA_031429955.1). GTDB lineage: Bacteria > Pseudomonadota > Alphaproteobacteria > Caulobacterales > Caulobacteraceae > Phenylobacterium. The sequence continues at coordinate 2,107 of JANPAO010000472.1, forward strand.
GCTATATCTGCGGGGTTCTCTCCAACGCTGTGGGCGGGCGCGGCAGTGCCATGCTGCGAAACGGCGTGCCCCTGGATACCGCCGTCACCCTGACGCAGGGCGAGGACGGGGGCGTGGTGCTGACCAATGCCGCCGGCGACCTGCTGGGTTCGGCCAAGCCCGCCAGCGACGAGGCCATTCTCCAGCCGCCGGCTCCCCCCAGCCTCGAGGACGCTCGTCGCTATGCCGCCGCCTCGCGATTTGCCGAGAGGTCCCTGCACCGTGGCTGCTTTTCCTGCTGCATCGAGCGGGAGGATGGCGAGGGTCTGGGGGTCCATGTGGGCCAGATCGCCGGCGCGGAACCTGGGCTCTGCGCCGGAACCTGGACGCCGCACGCCAACTTCGCTGGCCCCGACGGCACCATCCCCGACGAGATCACCTGGGCGGCCCTGGACTGCCCGGGCTCCATGGCCTGGTGGATGAAGACCGACACCCCGGTGGGCCTGCTGGGGACCATGGCCGGTGAGGTCCTGGTCAAGCCTCGCGCCGGCGAGACCTATGTGGTGGTGGCCTGGGCCGACAAGGTCGAGGGCCGCAAGCACTATGCCGGTGTCGCCCTGTTCGATGCCCAGGGTCAGGTTATGGCGCGCAGCGGCCAGATCTGGATCGGCCGAGCCCCCGGCGCGCCCGCGTACCGGCTACCTCCCGTGGGAACGACGGCCTGAACAACAGTCCGAGTGAGGCGGATCTGACCGTCCCAACACGGCACAGGCGGCACCGGAGTCTGCAGAATATCGGCCAGGGCAGGTCGCTTCGCCTGAGACGCGAGTTAACCAATCATGACCAAATACTGTATTGAATTCCGTAGCCTAGCATGATAGCTCCACTGTCATCTTGAGGGCTTCGCAACAAGGCGGAGCCCGGCGCTGCGGCAAGGCCCGGGCGCGGTCAAACAGTGGGGTGCCAGGTAGCCATGCCTCTTGATACTGGCGGGGTTACAAATCTGCGTATGTCCGTCGACGGGGATCTCGATCCCGGTCTCGCGGACTCCTACATGCCGACCTTGGAGACCGGACCGGATATTGGCGCAGCCCTGAAGTCGGCCCGCGAGTTTCGCGGCCTGACCCTGCAGGATGTCGCCGACTCGACGCGGATTCGGCGAGCCTATCTGGCCGCCATTGAAGAGATGCGCCTGGACGAACTGCCTTCCAGGCCCTTCACCATCGGCTATGTGCGGGCCTATGCCAATGCGCTGGGCCTGGATGGCGAGGCGGCGGTTGATCGTTTCAAGCTTGACGAGCCGGCCCCCGACGAACCCCTGCGCGCGCCGGTGGGTGTGCGCCGTGACGGTGATCCTCGGGTCATGGCGATTGTCATGGTGGGTCTGCTGATCGTGGGTGCCATCATCATGTGGAACATCGCCCAGCGTTCGATGAGCGAGCAGGCCCCGCCCCCGCCCACCGCGCCAGAGGCGGCCGACATCGGCCTGTCGCCCGCCCCCGCCCAAGTCGGTCCCTTCGCGCTCGGTGCGCCCCTGCCGGCGCCGGTGGAGTCCACGACGCCCACCCCCTATGTCACCCCCGGCCTGGAGGCCGCTACCGCTGGCGACGGGTCCAGCAAGGCGGTCGAGGACGCGGCCCGCCTGGCCAAGGAACATCCCGAGAGCGTGGCTGTGGTCCCCACTGAGGCCCTGCCTGCGACCTTCGCCGCCAGGGGTGCGATCTTTGGGGCGCCGGCCGCGGCTTCGACCCTGACCCTGCAGGCCCGGCGACCGACCTCGATCATCGTCCGCGGCGACGACAGTACCGTCTATTTCGCCCGGCAGTTGGCCGCGGGTGAGGCCTATCGCGCCCCCATGCTCAAGGGCCTGGCCATCGACGTGTCGGATCCTACCGCCATGCAGGTCTTCGTCGCCGGCCAGAGCAAGGGCCTGCTGCCCGCAGCCCAGACCTCTGTGGCCAAGCTGACCGCCGAATAGACTTGGTCGTCTCGCGACGCGGGGCTTGGGAAATGTTCCGCCCGGGCCTATTTTCCCCGACATCATGACCGCTCACGACCACACCCACCTTCGTCCCTGGCGCGCCATCACCCGGCGGCCGTCCCGCAAGATCCGGGTGGGATCCGTCGAGGTGGGGGGCGACGCGCCCATCAGCGTGCAGTCGATGACCAATACCCTCACCGCCGACGCCGCCGCCACCATCGACCAGATTCGCCAGTTGGAGGAGGCCGGTGCCGACATCGTGCGCGTCTCGTGCCCTGACGTGGAATCCACCCAGGCCCTGAGCACCATCGTCAAGGCGTCGAAGGTGCCGATCGTCGCCGACATCCATTTTCACTACAAACGCGGCATTGAGGCCGCCAAGGCCGGGGCCGCCTGCCTGAGGATTAATCCCGGCAACATTGGCCGCCCCGACCGGGTGCGCGAGGTCATTCAGGCTGCCCGCGACCATGGCTGCTCGATGCGGATCGGGGTCAATGCGGGAAGCCTGGAGCCGCACCTGCTGGAGAAGTACGGCGAGCCCTGCCCTGAGGCCATGGTGGAGAGCGCCCTGGACCACGCCCGCATCCTGCAGGACCATGACTTTCACGAATTCAAGATCAGCGTGAAGGCCTCCGACATCTTCATGACGGTGGCGGCCTATCAGCAACTGGCCGATCAGATCGACTGCCCGCTGCATGTGGGGGTCACCGAGGCCGGCGGCCTGCGCAGCGGCACCATCAAGTCCTCCATCGGCATGGGCAACCTGCTGTGGGCCGGGATCGGCGACACCATCCGGGTCAGCCTGGCGGCCGATCCGGTGGAGGAGATCAAGGTGGGTTTTGACATGCTCAAGGCCCTGGGTCTTCGGCACCGAGGCATCAATATCATCGCCTGCCCCTCCTGTGCCCGGCAGGGGTTCAATGTCATCAAGACGGTGGAGACGCTGGAGGCGCGGCTGGCGCATATCTCCACGCCCATGAGCCTCTCGATCATCGGCTGCGTGGTGAACGGACCCGGCGAGGCCCTGATGACCGACGTGGGCTTCACCGGCGGCGGCAAGGGTGCCGGCATGGTCTATGTGGCTGGAAAGGCCGACCACAAGATGGACAATGAGGGCATGGTTGAGCACATCGTGGCCCTGGTGGAGGCCAAGGCCGCCGAACTGGACGCCGCCGCGGCCCTGGCTGCGGAATAGCTCAAGACCCCGCGCCACAAAGAATTCAAAGATGACGCCTGCGTCACCACTTGCGTGCAAGGCCGCGCCTTGATTAGGTGCCGGCTCAATCAGGGAGACAAACCATGTCCGCAGACGGCAACTGGAACATCACGATCAATTCGCCCATGGGCGCGCAGAAGGTGAGCGCCACCATCACCACCAATGGCGGCACCTTCACCGGAACCACCCAAACCCCGGCCGGTGAACAGGCCATTGAGGGCAAGGTCGACGGCGACAAGCTGACCTGGTCCACTGCCATCACTCAGCCCATGCCCATGACCCTGGAATTCGAAGCCACGGTCAGCGGCGACACCATGAGCGGCAATGTGAAGCTTGGCGCCTTCGGCAATGCCCCGCTGACCGGCACGCGCGCCTAAGATCTATCGCAGCCATGCGGCCCACGCCCCAGGCGTGGTGTCGCCAGGCCGAACGCATTGGAGGCGAGTTGATCGATGTATCGGCCCGCCTCTTTCGTGCGCGGTCTCGATTGTAAATCAATGTGAAGACTGGGGCTGCCAAGCCGCCCCGACCTCGAACTGCGCCGGGCCCTGCCCCATAATCCTCAGATTGCGGCTGCGGCCGCCAGGCCTTTGGGGGGCGATTTGGACGGCGACAGCAAGGAACAGGTCGCTCTAAGTCTTGGCGTCGCCGCGATCCTGCGAACCCTGGATCAGGTCAGCCGGCAGCACGAGGGTGACATAACCTCAGCTCTGGTCTTTGCTGCGGTGCTGCAAGCAGCCCCGTCAGGCACCCAGGCCGCCTCGACCCCTGCCTGCGGAGGTCAGACTCACCCACGCATGGTGACAGTGGCCGGTCTCGCCGCCCAGTTGGGCATCCCGAATGAAACCGTTCGCCGGAAGGTCAACGGCTTGATCGCGCAAGGCCTGTTGACTCGGTCTGACGAGGGCCTTTCCGTGTCCTTGGCCTATCTGCGCAGCGACCGGATGCGGGAAACCCGCCGGGCTGGACTGCAAATCCTGCGTGACCTCCAAGGTCAGTTGGCGCAGATCGGGCTTGCACCGCTCGAGGCGCGCGCCGACTCCTGAAACCGGGTCGGGTCAAGCGCTGGCCGCGTTCTCCACATCGCCGGCCAGGCCGCCAGCCCGCAGGAAGGCCTCGGCCTCGGCCGTCAGGGCCCAACGATGGGAGCCCGGCCCGAAGGGCCTGCGGAACAGAGGCCGCACGCCGCGCCGATCCCCGCCACTGTGGGCATCAAAGGCCGCAACCGCGCGCGCTCTCAGGCTGAGTTGGATGGACCCGTGAGGCGATCGGTTGGCCGCCAGGTACTCAATCACCCTGTCACGATGTGCCGCCCCGCCAAGCCGCAGCAGGGCCTCGGCGATCTCGCCCACCAGCGGGTCCACCCGAGCCGGAGACTTGCTGCGGCGAGGACGGCGTTTCTCGGGTTCGAGGATCGACGGCATGGCGCAACCTTACGTCGGCTCAGCACCCTGCGAAAGCGTTGAACCCCCGGTAGGCGAAACCGCAAGATCCAGGCGCGGTGAGAGGCGAACTCGTCCCCTGAGCGGAGTCCCAGAACACATCAGATGTTTGGCAAGCCGCCCCCACAGGGGTAGAGGAGGCCTCCGTTCTTCCGGTGATCATATCCGTGCGCCTTCCCCAAGCCCGACTCGAACAGGTTCTCGACCGCTTCCGTGAGATCGAGGCCCGCATGGGCGCGGCCACGGACGGCGCTGAAATCGTGCGCCTCTCCAAGGAGCACGCCGAACTCAAGCCCGTCGCCGACGCGGTGATGACCCTGACCCGAGCCCGCGATGAGGCCCCGGAGTTGGAGGAGATGGCGGCGGCCGGCGATCCGGAGATGGCATCCCTGGCCCGTGACGAGCTACAGGCCCTGCAGGAAAGACTTCCGGTCCTTGAGCACGAGGTGGCGCTGCTGTTGGCCCCCAAGGATCGCGATGAGAACGCCTCGGCCATCCTGGAGGTCCGCGCTGGCACCGGCGGGGACGAAGCCGCCCTCTTCGCCGGGGATCTGTTTCGGATGTACCAGCGCTATGCGTCCACCCGGGGCTGGCGGGTGGAGATTGACAGCGTCTCGGAGGGCGAGGTCGGCGGCTATAAGGAAATCATCGCCTCGATCACCGGTGACGGGGTGTTTGGTCGCATGAAGTTCGAGAGCGGCGTCCACCGGGTGCAGCGGGTGCCCGACACCGAGGCCGGCGGCCGCATCCATACCTCCGCCGCCACGGTGGCAGTGCTGCCCGAGGTCGAGGATGTGGAGATCGACATCAACCCCTCGGACCTGCGAATTGACACCTACCGCTCCAGCGGCGCGGGGGGACAGCACGTCAACAAGACCGACTCCGCCGTCCGCATTACTCACCTGCCCACCGGCATCGTGGTGACCTCCTCGGAAAAGTCGCAGCACCAGAACCGGGCGCGCGCCCTGAAGGTCTTGCAGGCCAGACTCTATGATCAGCAGCGCGAGGCCCTAGACACCGCCCGTGCCGACGCGCGCAAGAGCCAGGTGGGCTCCGGCGACCGGTCGGAACGGATCCGCACCTATAACTTCCCGCAGGGCCGGGTGACCGACCACCGCATCAACCTGACCCTCTACAACCTGGCCAAGGTGATGGAGGGCGAATCCCTGGATGATGTGATCAATCCGCTGATCGCTGAGGATCAGGCCGCTAGGCTCTCGGCGCTGGAAGACGAATTCAACTGAGTGCAACCTGCGGGTTGCGCGCCCGCGCGCCATGCGGCAACAGGGCCAGATGACCGGTCACATCGCCGCCCTCTATCGCCACCCCATCAAGGGCTTCACGCCTGAGCGTTTGAACCATGCCGACCTGGCGGTGGGACAGCCCTTTCCCAACGATCGCCTGTGGGCGGTGGAAAACGGCCCCTCGGGATTTGACCCAGCCGCGCCGGCCTATGTCCCCAAGCAGAAATTCACCGTGCTGATGGCGATAGCCGAGGTGGCCAAGGCCCGAACCCACTATGACGAGGCTACCGGAATCCTGCGAGCCAGCGCGGTCGGTCACCCCGACCTTGAGACACAGATGACCACCGCCGCTGGGCGGGCGGCCTTTGCCGCCTGGCTCACCATCCTGCTGGGGGACGAGGTGCGGGGCCCGCTGCAGGTGATCGAGGCCCCGGGCCACCGGTTCATGGACCACCCCCTTGGCCACGTCTCGATCATCAACATGGCCAGCCTGCGCGACCTAGAGGCCAAGATCGGCCAACCCCTGGACCCCTTGCGGTTCCGCGCCAATCTCTATGTCGAGGGCTGGGCACCCTGGGTGGAGATGGACTGGGCCGGTAAAGACCTGATGCTGGGCTTTGCCCGGGCCAAGGTGTTCAAGCCCATAGTCCGCTGTGCTGCCACCCATGTGGATCCCGTCACCGCCGAGCCAGACATCGACGTGGTCAAGGCCCTGTTCGACCACTACGGACACACCTTCTGTGGCATCTATCTGAACGTCACCGATGGCGGCCAGATCACCGTGGGCGACGCCTGCACCGCGCCGCAGCCCCAGACATGAGCTTGACCCTGCTCGCCGCCTGGCAGGGGGCTAAGGCCCGTCTGGAGGCCGCCCGCCTTACGGCGCCAGTGATCGATGCGCGCCTGCTGGTGGAGGCCGCAGCCGGGGTCACCCGGGCCGATATTGTCGGCGACCCCTATCGACTGCTGACGCCGGAGCAGGAGACCACCCTGGCCGACTATCTGCACCGTCGGGAAAGTCGCGAGCCGGTGAGCCACATCCTGGGTCGGAAGGGATTCTGGAAAATCATGCTGTCGGTCACCCCCGACGTCCTGACCCCGCGCCCCGACACCGAGACCATCCTGGACGCCGTGCTGCCGGCCTTCCCCGAGGCCATGGCCTTCTCGGTCCTGGACCTGGGGGTGGGCTCAGGTGCCATCATCCTTGCGATCCTGTCAGAGCGCTCGGCCGCCAAAGGCCTGGGGATCGACGTCTCGTCCGAGGCTCTGGCGGTGGCCCGAGAAAATGCCGCCAATCTCGGCCTGGCCGACCGCCTGGCCCTGCTGCGAGGCGACTGGACGGCGGGGCTGGGTGACGACGGCTTTGACCTGGTGGTCTCCAATCCCCCCTATATCGCCACCCAGGTGATCGAGACCCTAGAGCCGGAGGTGAGAGACCACGAACCGCGCCTGGCCCTGGACGGCGGCCACGACGGCCTGGACCACTACCGTCGGCTGGCTCCGGAGATCCTGCGGGTGCTGAAGCCCGGCGGCATGTTCGCCGTTGAGATCGGGTTTGATCAGAAACAGGCGGTGGAAAGCCTGTTTCGAGCCGCCGGGGCACGGGGGGTCCGCACCCTGCCCGACCTCTCCACCCTGGACCGAGTTGTGGTGGGGACGAAAAACCCCTTGGAAACTCCAGGCTGAATCGCTAGAGCAGATACCTGTCTCCACCCAATTCGTCGGTGCCGAGGGTTTTGGCCTCCTGAACGTCAGGAAGCGACCCACACCGACAGGCGCGGCATTAAGTGGCGCTCGCCTCAAGTCCGGGCGGAAGACGGGGAACACTTACGTCTTCAACATGAATTCTTGGGTCCTTGGGACCCGAGCAAGGCGAAAAGGCAAGCCCGCGCACCTCAGCATGAGCTGGAGCGCCGGCGGAACGGTTAGCGAATAATGAGAGATTTCAAGGGTATGAAGCGGCAGCGCGGTCGCAATCGCGGCGGCAGCAGCGGTGGCGGCAGTGGCAAGCCGCAGCAGCAGAACGCCAATCGAGCGTTTGATTCCAACGGGCCTGAAGGCTCGAAGGTTCGCGGCAACGCCCAGCACGTCTTCGAGAAGTACCAGCAGTTGGCGCGAGACGCCTCCACCGGCGGAGACCGGGTGCTGGCGGAAAACTATCTGCAACACGCAGAGCACTATTTCCGGGTCGTCCGGGCCATGCAGCCCACGCGCCCGGCCAGCGAGATCCTGGGTCGGGATCAATTCTCCTCCGGCTTCGACATCGACTTTGAGGATGAAAGCGGCGCACAGGCCGCGGCCCAGGCCGACGCCGACGCGGCTGAGAAGGCCGACAAGGAAGATGGCGCCGAGGGCAGCGAGCCTATCGAGAGCCGTGACCGCAACGGCGGGTGGCGCGACGAAAGGCCAGCCCGGGAAGAGACCCGCAACCGCGATGATCGACCGCGCGACGACAACCGAAACCGCGACGACCGCCCCAGGGGTGAGCGTCAGGATCGCGACCGGCCCCGCGACGAAAACCGCAACCGCGATGATCGCCCCCGGGAAGACCGACCGCGCGACGACCGCCCGAGGGATGAACGGCCGCGCGATGATCGTCCGAGGGAGGATCGTCCCCGTGACGACCGGCCCCGTGACGAGAACCGCAATCGCGATGACCGCCCACGCCCCGAAGGCGGACGTCGGGATCGGTGGCGTGACCGCGACGACCGGCCGCGGCAGGACGGCCCCCGGGAAGATCGCCTTGAGCGGGACCCCTTGGCCGTCGTTGAGGTTCAGGCAACGCCCCTGGTCCCAGTGGAAACCCGCAGTTCCCCGGTTCTGCGCGATGATGACGGCGGCGAGAGCCATGCCCCGGCCTTCCTGAAAGCCACGCCCCGTGCGCCGCGCGCGCCCAAGGTCGAAGCCGTCGCTGACGAGGCCCCAGCAAAGCCCAAGCGCCGTCGCGCGCCCCGCAGCTTCGAGGGCGGCGAAGGGGTTCCGCCCGCCGAAACCGAAGACGCCTGAGCCGGACAGGGCCATGGAAAGCCACTGCCGACATGAGGATGGCGGCCATCCCGGCATCGGGGGGGTGGATCTAACCGATGCCCTCTCTCTGGCAGAGCATCGTTGCACTGGGGCTCAGGAACGCCTGACACCCCCGCGCCGCCGGGTCCTGGAGCTGTTGCTGGCGGCAGACGGGCCTCAGAAAGCCTATGACCTGATCGCCGCCTATGGCGATCAGGGCCAGCCGGCAAAGCCGCCGACCGTCTACCGCGCCCTGGAATTTCTCGAGCGGCTGGGTCTTGCCCACCGGATCGAGAGCCTGAATGCCTATGTCCCCTGTCGCCGCGACGAGCAGGGTCACCGCGCCGCCTTCCTGATCTGCGACTGCTGTGGCGCGGCGCAAGAGTTTGAACCCGACCTGAGTGCCTCCATCGCCGCGGCAGCACCTGCCGGCTACCTGGTTCGCGCCGCGACCCTGGAAGCCCGCGGCCTCTGCCTAGCCTGTCAGTAGCTGCCTATCCTCTCAACCGCGCCATCGCCATCGAGTCGACATAGGCCCCGTCGCGCCAGGCATAGTTCCGGAACAAGCCCTCCCGCTCGAAGCCAAAGCGCTCATAGAGGGCGATGGCCCGAACGTTGTCGGCATAGACGTTCAGTTCCAGCCGCTTGAGATTCAGCCAGTTGTCAGCCTGGCCCACCAGGGCCGACATCAGGGCCGAGCCGGCCCCGCGCCCAGCATAGGCGTCATGGACGGCCATGCCGATGGAGCCGGCATGGGCGCGGCGGTTCTCGAAGCGGTTTAGGCTGGCCGAACCGATCACCTTGGCCTCGATCACCGCCACCAGATGCAGGTCGCTGGCAGCACTGGTGGCCGCCCGCTTCTGGCGGGCATCAAGGCTGGCGTAGGGCATCTGCAGGGTGCCCCAGATGGCTCGAGGCTGGTTCAACAATTCGGTGATATCGGCCATGTCCGATGGCTCTCGGGCTCGGATCAGGATGTCGTTCATGGTCACTCTCTCTCATCAAGGTCGGTGCGGAGGAGGCCCAAGAAAAAGCCCCGTCCGTCGCCGGCGGGGCTGGTGATTTGCGGTGTGGCTAGGGGTCCCTAAGGCACAGCAGATCTCACCAGCCCGGGCCGGGCGGTGCAAATGTGCATAAGGGACGCTACGCTGTGCATTGCGCGAGACTAGCGATTCACAAGCGCTGCTGGAAGCCATGATCGAAGTCACCCCCGAGATCAGCCTGAATGACGACGAGGTCCAAGAACGGTTCATCCGTGCCGCGGGCCCTGGCGGGCAGAACGTCAACAAGGTGTCCACGGCCGTGGAGCTTCGATTTGATGTGCGCGGCTCGCCCTCCCTGCCCAATGATGTGGCGATCCGGCTGATGAAACTGGGCGGGCGAAAGGTGACCCTCGATGGGGTGCTGGTGCTGGTGGCCATGTCCCACCGAACCCAGGAGCGAAACCGCGCTGATGCCATGGACCGGCTGCTGGACCTGATCCGCAAGGCCGCCGAACCCCCGCCACCGCCCCGGCGCAAGACCAAGGTCAGCAAGGCGGCCAAGGCCCGGCGCGTGGACTCCAAGGTTAAGCGGGGCGGGGTGAAGGCCACGCGAGGCAAGGTGCGCGGCGAGGATTAGGCCTGCCCAGGGTGATGAACCCCCTTTGCGCGCGGCCCTCCCCTTGCCTATGGTGCGCCCATCATGACCCCCACACGTCTTCTCCTGATCTCCGCCGCTGTGCTCGGGCTTTCGGCCTGCGAAACCACGGCACCCTTGGGCCCACCTCCGCCGCCCCCGCCGGGGGCCGGTGGGCCGCCATCGTCAGGCCTGTTCCGGCCCGCTGACTTCTCCTGGTCGGCTGTGCCCGGCAAGGGACGGATTGACGGCCGGGTGATCTTCCGGAGCGGGATAGCGCGCTATACCTGTTCGGGGGCCGGTGTGGTGCTGACGCCCGAGACCCTTTGGACCCGCCGGCGGATGACCATCCTCTACAATTCACCTGACCGGGCCGCCTTGCCCGCCGAACAGGTCCGCGCCCGCACCCCCTCGGCTCCCAGCGGCGACTATTCGGCCTTCGTGCGCCGCACCACCTGCGACGCCAGCGACCGCTTCAGCTTCCAGGGCCTGGCCAATGGCGCATGGTTCGTGATCACGGTGGCCAAGCCCGTCGGTGGAAACGGTCCTGACATGGCGATCATGCGCCGTGTCGAAATCCGGGCAGGTAAGCCCGTCTCAGTCGAGCTCTAGAGCCGATTTCGATCTAATGGAATCTGGTCGAAATCGGCTCTAGGTATTTGTTTTATCGCGCGTTTCTTCCGAAAACCGGTTCCCACTTTTTGGGACGCGCTAGAACCGCGCCGCGCCGCGCTTTTCCGGCTCGGCCATTTCGGCGTCGAGCATGTTGGCCACGCGCAGCATGAATTCCTGGCGACGGGCGGCAGCCGCAATCGGGTCAGGCGTGTTCTTCACAGCCTGAGACGCATCCTTTCGCGCCTCGGAGCGGAGACGGTCGATCACGGCCGCCAGATGCCCCTCGGCCTTGCGGGCATCCATCAGGGCCGCGTGAGAGCGGGTCTCGGAAATGCGTTTGCTGAGCTGCGCCTCGACGTCGGACCCGGCCTCGACCCGCGAGGCCATGGTGGCGAAATCGCGGACATACATCTGGATGAATTGTTCCTCGGGCATGGAGCCTGATCCTTACTGGTCGTGGGAGACGCGCAGGCGTTCGGGAGCACAAACAGCCATGGCGCGATCGATCATGTTTTGTCCTTAACACAGATTGCGACGTTTTGCCGAACTAACCGGGGATTGGCGCGTTAACCCCATCGAGACGGCCCGTCTCCGGAGAAGAACATGCGCAGACTCCTTACGCTAAGCCTCGCCGCCCTCGCCGTTGCCAGCTCGGTCGGTGCCGGCGCGGCGACAGCCCAGCCCTATAATCGCAATCCACAGGAACGGCACGACATGTCGCGCGATGATCGGCGCGATGATCGGCGAGACGACCGGCGCGATCAACGTCACGACAGCCGTTACGGCCAATGGAACGGCAACTGGGGGCACTATCCGAGCCCGCCGCCGCGCCACTGGCGTGGGCGACACAATGGCTGGTACGGCCACGTCCGCGCCTGCCAGATCCGCTATCGCAGCTACAGCCCCGCCCGGGACCTGTACTTCACCGGTCGGATCTGGACTCGCTGTCGGCTGTAGCCAGTAGGCCCATTGATGCAAAAGCGGCCCCGCCCGGGAATGGGCGGGGCCGTTCTGTCAGTGAACCTTCGCCTTGCCGATCTGCAGACCCTCATCGGTGGCGGAGACCTCGATCACCGAGCCATCCTGAAAATCACCGGCCAGCAGCTTCTTGGCGATGGGATCGATCAACTCCTTCTGGATCACCCGCTTCAGCGGCCGTGCGCCATAGACCGGATCATAGCCGCGTTCGGCGATCCAATGGTTGGCCGCCGCGTCCAGGGCAATCGACATCCGTCGCGCCGCCAACAGCTTCTCCACCCTCTGCATCTGGATGCCGACGATGCTGTCCATCGCCCAGCGGCCCAGCCGCTTGAAGAGGATGATCTCGTCGATCCGGTTCAAGAACTCCGGCCGGAAGTGACAGCGCACGACATCCATGACCATGGGACGGACCTCATCGACATCCTCACCTTCGCCCTGGGCCGCCAGAAACTCAGACCCGAGGTTGGAGGTCATGATCAGGATGGTGTTGCGAAAATCCACCGTGCGGCCTTGGCCATCGGTCAGGCGACCATCGTCGAGCACCTGCAGCAGCACGTTGAACACATCGGGGTGGGCCTTCTCCACCTCGTCGAACAGCACCACCTGATAGGGTCTGCGACGGACCGCCTCGGTCAGCGCACCCCCCTCGTCGTAGCCGACATAGCCGGGCGGGGCCCCGATCATGCGGCTGACCGAGTGCTTTTCCATGTATTCGCTCATGTCCATGCGGGTGATGGCCGCCTCGTCATTGAACATGAAGTCCGCCAGCGCCTTGGTCAGCTCGG
>JANPAO010000473.1:0-2356 GCA_031429955.1 Phenylobacterium sp.
TCGCCTCACCCGTGGCGGTCGTCAGGCTCAGGGTTGGGCGCGGCAGGGGGTCGGGGGTCGAGGCCAGAACGGCGGCCATGTCCACCGCGGCCAACAGCAGGCGATAGTGTTTGAGCCATCCCTCCCACTCGGAACCCGCCTCGACCGCCACATCAAGCGCATCTGCAGCAGCCAGGAGAATCTGGAGCTGGGCCAGACTTTCCTCGGTCAAGGGGCGGCACAGGATCAGACCGGCCACATCGTGCAGGTCGCGCAACTGCAGCAATCGGTGGGTTCCGGGTGGCGGGGCCAAGGCGCCGGCCATGCGATCGATGATCTGTGCCCGCTCTGGATCGACAGGTACAGAGGGCCCTGCAGCGCCCTGCCCCAGCGCAGCCAAGGCCCCGGGGTGTCGGGGGTTTACAGTCAGAAGCGCCCTGGCGTACCGCCCCGCCACCTCCCAACGCTCCAGCACTTGATTGCAGGACATGGCCGCCTGCAGCATGGCCTCATTCTGCGGGGCCAGAGCCGCCAAGGCCGCAGCATAGGTCTCGGCCTGCGCGACCTCACCGGCCGCAAGATACCCGTTGAAAGCCTCGACGCCAGCCAGGGCGTGATGCTGGATCTCTGCCAGCAGGGTATCGGGGTTGGAACTCTGGTCCCGCAGTCGGGCCAGCAACCGCAAGACCTCAAGGTGGCGACCCCTCTGAGCATAGGCTGCCATCAAGGCACGCAGGACCTCCTCGTCGTGAGGTTGAAGGAGGACCAGGGCCTCGAAAACGGTCAGAGACTCGTCGGATCGCCCCTCTGCGGCCAAGCTTTGGCCCAGGCCCTTCAGGCGTTCGGTAGCCGGGGTCGGCCGCTTGGCCCGGCGCTCAAACAGGAAGTCCATCTGCAGCAAGGCCCCGTCGCGGACCCCCGCCAATCTATGAAAGTCCGCCACCTCGGCACAGCGAAAGCCCATGGCCCCAAGCTGGAAAAATACCGCCTCGGCCGTGGCACCGCCGATATTGTAGTCCACCAGGGAGACCTCAAGGAGGATGTAATCGGCCTGGGACAGCACCGCCGCGCCGCCAACCAGAACATCCAGCTCCGCGCCCTGGGTGTCGATCTTCACAAAGTCAAAGCGCCGCCCGGCCAACAGATCATCGAGCCGAACCTTGGCCACCTCCTGACGTAGGACCACCTCGTCGCGGAAAAAGTCGGTGTTCTCCCGATAGAGCGAGCTGCCCGTCGACTGCAGCCATTCGCGGGTCAGGAACAGCTCGGCCGTGCCTCCCTGATCGGAGGCCGCCACCATGTGCCGCTCGAAGGGCAACCGGGCCAGGGCCTCTTCACAATGGGGATTGGGCTCGATCAGGGTCGGGACGCAGTTTGGAAATATGGCGCGAAAGTCCACCGCGAACCGACCGACATGGGCCCCCACGTCCAGCAGGCTCTCGGGCTGGTACCCCAGGGCGCGGAGGCCTTCCAAGACAGCTTGGCTCATCCGGGGCCGAGTTCGCGACGGGTCGAGCGACGATTGGCCTCAGCGACATCTTGCCCCCGCCAGGCCCGCGCGTCGGGGCCAAGTGGGCGCACCCGGTGCCGCAAGGCGAGCCGACGGCGATAGAGACCCAGATAGTCCTCGATGGCGATCATTTCCTGGCCCTCATGATCATGCGCGAGGCCGGCGGCCAGATAGGCGTCCAGATTGGTGAGATCGGGCTGCGGCGTGTTGCCAGCCTGGTGGTCTGCTGCCATCCCGGCATACAACCCCTCCAGGTCCTTCACGAGCTTCTCCATGTTGAAGAGGTCGCAGGTGTCGCGCTGCGCTTGGAGTTGACCCCTATAGGCAGCGACCTGGTTGCGATCGGAGCCTAGAACCACAGCCCGTTCGACAAAGGTCGCCGACGTCTCGCATACAAGACCCGAAAGACCCGCAGCGCGCACCAAGCTGCCACAGACACGGGCGGCGAAACTGCGTCCCGAGAGGGTCAGCATAGGCACCCCCATCCAGAGGGCATCGGACGCCGTGGTGTGGGCCCCATAGGCGGCGGTATCCAAGAATAGGTCGGCCAGGGGATAGCGGGCCAGGTGCAGGGCATTGTGCAGTTTGGGCGCAAAGATCAGTCGGTCGCGGCTGATGCCCCGTTGCTCGGCGAAGTCCTGGAGACGAGCCTGAGTCTCGGGCGTACTCTCCAGAAGCCAGAGGACACTCCCCTCGACCCGGCCAAGGATGGTCAGCCAGCGCTCGAAACTCGCGCGGCTGATCTTCTGGGGGCCATTAAAGCAGCAATAGACAAAGGCCTCCTCGGGTAGGCCCACCGAGGCGCGGCTTGGCCGCTCAGGGGCCACGACCCGCTTGCGATCATTGGGCTGGTAGCAGGCCAGCCGC
>JANPAO010000474.1:0-9569 GCA_031429955.1 Phenylobacterium sp.
CAGGCATCACCCGGTAGGTCTTCAGCACGCTGGTCTCATAGGTGGGTTCAGTGATGTTGGAGACGACGACCAGGTCGGCCCTGGCCTGGGTCGGGGTGAGGGTCAGCAGCACAAACCCCTTGGCGCTCTGGTGATTGTAGACCACCTCCTTGTTGGCACTGGCAAAGATCTCTCCCACCGGAAAAGCGGTCAGGGTGTCCCCACCGCCAGGGCTGGTGATGCCGGTCGTACCAAGCTCGACCCCGGCGCGCCTCCCCGCATCGTCGAACAACTCGTTGACCCAGAAGGCATGGCTGTCGCCCGAGAGCACGATCGCGCGGGCCTGGGCTGCGGCTATCGCGGCATAGACCCGCTCCCGATCCACCGGATAGCCGTCCCACATGTCCAGGCCATAGGGCAGGCCCATCTTGGCAAAGGTTTCCATCCGAGCGACCCGCTTCTTGGCCGCGTCTGATGAGGCCGATAGGGCCTTGTTGAAGGCTGCCTCGCCCATCTCCTTGCGGGCACTTGGAATGCTCAGGCGAGCCATGACAACTTCGTTGCCCAGCACCTGCCAGGTGCGACCGGTCGCCACCGAGACCTTGAGCTCGGTCGCCAGCCAGGCCTCCTGGTCCTCCCCCATCATCCGACGGTAGGGATCGGCCAGCTTCTTGCGGAAGGCCGGAACGTCGGGCTTTCCGTCCATGCCGTTCAGATCCCGGTCATAGGATAGCTGACGATCTCGGGCCGTCAGCCGGGTCTCCAGCATCATCAGGCTGGCCAGATCCCCGAAGTGGAAGGTGCGGTTGATGGCGAATCCGCCACCCGCCGGCTCGCGGATCGGCATCCACTCGAAATAGGCCTTGATGGCTGTGGCCTTCCGCTCGTTCCAGGATCCCTCATCAATCGGGGTGTGGTTCTCAGCGCCGCCGGTGAAGCTGTCATTGGCGGTCTCATGATCGTCCCAGACCACGATCCAGGCAGCTCGGGCATGGGCGGCCTGGAGCTGAACGTCAGCCTTGTACTGGGCGTGGCGGGCCCGGTAATCGGCCAGGCTGACGATCTCACGGTCGGGGACGTGGGCACGGTGCCAGGCGACCTTGCTGCCCATGCCGTAAGAACCTGCCCCGCCGTACTCATAGATATAGTCCCCCAGGTGGATGACGGCATCGACCCTGGGCAGGGCGGCAATGGCCCCATAGGCGTGAAAATAGCCGTTGGGGTGCAGGGCGCAGGAGGCCACCGCCAGCACCACATCAGCCGTCTTGCCCACCGGCAGGGTGCGGGTGCGGCCCGAGGGTGAGACCACGCCATTGGCCTCAAATTCGAAGAAATACTCCTGGCCAGGCTTCAGACCCGCGACATCAACCTTGATCGTAAAGTCCCTGGCCGCACTGGTGACCCCGCTGCCCGTCAGGGTCTTGATCCGGCGGAAGCGGCGATAGGGACCGACGGGTGATATCCGCCAGCGATAGGCAATGTCCCCTGCGCCCGCCTCGGCCGGGGTCACCCGCGTCCAAAGGATAACCCGGTCGGCCAGGGGATCGCCCGATGCCACTCCGTGCTGGAAGGCCACCGCGCCTTGATAGGGTACCGGCCCCTGGGCCAGGACCGGCGTCGTCGCGCCAAGGCCCAGGAAGGCAAGGGCGGCTCTGCGATTAATGGTCATCCGACTTCCTCGCTCGCGCGTTGTGGTTTGCCCATGCTATAGAGCAGGGTGTTACGACAGGAGCATGAGATGTCCAGCGAAGGCCTTCACGTCCCGCGGGAGAAGCTGTCCAAGACGACCTTGAACATGCACTACGCCATCACCTCGCTCATTGAGGAATTAGAGGCCGTGGACTGGTACCGCCAGCGGGCCGACGACTGCGACGACCCCGAACTCAAGGCCATCCTGCTGCACAACGCCCACGAAGAGATTGAACACGCCGCAATGGCCCTGGAATGGGTCCGCCGCAACGATGCGGAGTTCGCAGGGCACCTCAAGACCTTCCTGTTCTCCAAGGGATCCATCACGGGTCAGGAGCACGCCTTGGACAAGCCGTAGCGACGAGGTCCGGAAGCGGCGGCATGATCATACCCGACGACGACGAGGTG
Organism: Phenylobacterium sp.; assembly: GCA_031429955.1. Classification (GTDB taxonomy): domain Bacteria; phylum Pseudomonadota; class Alphaproteobacteria; order Caulobacterales; family Caulobacteraceae; genus Phenylobacterium. The sequence continues at coordinate 2,077 of JANPAO010000474.1, forward strand.
CCGCCCGGGGCGGTGGTTGCAGTCACCCTCAACGCAGAGGAGGTGGGTGCTCGGCTGGACAAGACCTTGGCCGAACGCCTCCCCCACCTGTCTCGCGCTCGCATCCAGGCCCTGATGGCCCAGGGGCTGGTGAGCCGGGCGGGCAAACGCCTGACCGATCCCTCGGCCAAGGCGGTGGCCGGCGACTATGAGCTGCTGATCCCGCCACCGGAGGCCGCCGCGCCTCAGCCCGAAGCGGTCCCTCTGACGGTGCTCTATGAAGATGCCCACTTGATCGTAGTGGACAAGCCCCCGGGGATGGCGGTCCACCCGGCACCCGGGACCCCGGGCGGCACCCTGGTCAATGCCTTGCTGGCCCATTGCGGATCTTCGTTGTCGGGCATCGGCGGGGTGGCGCGGCCGGGCATCGTTCACCGCATCGACAAGGAGACCTCGGGTATCGTGGTGGTGGCCAAGACCGACGCCGCCCACCAGGGCCTCTCGCTGTTGTTTTCCAACCACGACATCGACCGGCTCTATGTGGCGCTGGTGAGGGGGGCCCCGTCCCCAGAACGCGGAACCCTCACCACCCAGATCGGCCGGTCGGCCACCGACCGCAAGAAGATGGCCGTCCTGAAGGTCGGCGGGCGGGAGGCCACCACTCACTATGCCGTCACCACCCTCTATGGGTCCCAGCGCAAGCCCCTGGCGGCCAAGATAGAGTGCCGCCTAGAGACCGGGCGTACTCACCAGATCCGGGTCCATATGGCCGCCAAGGGCAGCCCCTGCCTGGGGGACCCCGTCTATGGCTCAGGCCCGCCGGCACCGGGGGTGCGCGAGGCTATGGCCCAGGCCGGTCTGACCCGGCAAGCCCTCCACGCGGCGATCCTGGGCTTTGTGCACCCGGTCACCGGGCAGACCTTGCGTTTTGAAAGCCCGCCGCCCGGCGACATGGCGCGGTTGGAAGCTTTGCTCCAAGCCCTGTGAGAAAGCATGGGCCCCCGGCACCTTGAAGGCGCCCAGGTCGAGGGATAGAAATACCCTAGTTGAGCCGTCGGACTTACAGGTCGTTCTCCCAACGCCCTTCCGTCCCTGAAACCAAATACCTATTTGAGGTTTGAGGGGGCGGACGGGTGCGCGCGGTGACCGCGCGACGATCGAAGGTCCGAGAACGAGGGGATTTATCCATGGCCACGAACGCCTTGTCCGTGATGTCGCCCGATGGCGGCCTGAGCCGGTATCTCACAGAGATCCGGAAATTTCCGATGCTGGCCAAGGACGAAGAATTCATGCTCGCCAAGCGTTGGAAGGAGCATGAGGACCCCGAGGCCGCCCACCGGATGGTCACCAGCCATCTGCGCCTGGTGGCCAAGATTGCCATGGGTTATCGCGGCTATGGCCTGCCCATCGGCGAGGTGATCTCCGAGGGCAATGTCGGCCTGATGCAGGCGGTCAAGAAGTTTGAGCCCGACAAGGGTTTCCGCCTGGCCACCTACGCCATGTGGTGGATCCGCGCCTCGATCCAGGAATACATCCTGCGCACCTGGAGCCAGGTGAAGATGGGCACGACGGCCGCGCAGAAGAAGCTGTTCTTCAACCTGCGCAAGGCCAAGAGCCAGATCAGCGCCTTCCAGGACGGGGACCTTCACCCCGACCAGGTCAGCCAGATCGCCACCAAGCTTGGGGTTCTGAACGAAGAAGTCATCTCCATGAACCGCCGGCTGTCGGGTCCCGACGCCTCGCTCAACGCGCCAATGCGCGCCGACGGCGAGAGCGAGTGGCAGGATTGGCTCGAGGACACCAATGCCGTCAGCCAAGAGACTCAGGTCGCCGAATCTCAGGAGCACACCCAGCGGATGGGCCTGCTGGGTGAAGCCATGACCGAACTGACCGAACGGGAGCGTCACATTCTCACCGAGCGCCGGCTGAAGGATGATCCCTCGACCCTGGAGGAACTGGCGGCCGAATACGGCGTCAGCCGCGAGCGGGTGCGTCAGATCGAGGTCCGTGCCTTTGAGAAGCTCCAGAAGTCGATGCGCACAGCGGCCCAAGCTCGAAACCTGGTGAACGCCTGAACTCCTGGAGCAAAGGCCGCTTTAGTTGAATCGCGGCCTTGCTCTAGAATTTTGATTTGGCGCGTTATTTCGTCGGCGAAACGGTCTCCACTTCGCCGAATAACGCTCTAGATCGCCACCGCCCCCTGTCCGGCACCGGTCGGTCTGGGGGTCTCGTTGGGCAGAAACTCCAGGACGGGCGCGGCCTGGGCTGCCACCTCGATCGACGCCAAGGGTCCCCGGGCCACCGCTTCGGTGAGATAGGTCTGGAACGCCGTGACGGCAGAGATCAGCGGCAGGTTGGCCATGGCCTTGCCTGCTTCCCGCAGATCGACAACCTGGGCCTGCATAGACCTCAGGGCCTGGCGAGGATCGGTTTCCACCGCCTTGAGGGCCGATTTCAGGATCTTCAGGGCCTGGGTGATCCGGGCGGCATCGGGGGTGACCGCCGCGTCAGACTGGCGCTTTAGCTTGCCGGCATAGTCGCCGGAGTTGAACCTCCGCCGATCAGGGCCAATGTAGTCGACCGCCTCCACCCAGTCGCGTCGCCGAAGGGTCACCGCCTCCAACCGTCGCAGCAGGTCCTTCAGGGTAAAGGGTTTGCGCAGGAACTCGTGCACGCCGGCGTCTCTGGCCCCCAGGATGGCGGCGGCGGTCGCTGTTGCGGTGACCATGACGATGGGGGCCTTGCGGCAGCTATACTCACTGCGACGCAGATCGCAGGCGAAGTCGAGCCCGCTGACATTGGGGCCTGCAAGCTCAACGAAGATGAGCTGGGGATTGACCAGTTCGGCGGTCGCCAGGCCCCGGCGATTGTCTGGCGCGTTCCAGGTCTGGCCGGAGGACACATTTCGCATGAGGTCGGCCAGCAGTCGTGCGCTGGCCGGCGACGGATCCACGATCAGCACCCTCTGCAGCAAGGGCACCATTCGCGCTACGAGCTTGTGCTCATCCTCGATCACGTCAGGAACCGACTCCAGGGTCTGATTTTCCCCAATTTGGGGCCTGAGCGTAAAGATCACCTTGACGTGTGAACGGTCAGTCCTGGAAGGGGTCACGCACCATGATGGTGTCGTCCCGCTGCGGGCTGGTGGAGACCATGGCCGCCGGGGCCCCGATCAGTTCCTCGACCCGGCGGACATATTTCACGGCATTGGCCGGAAGGTCCTTCCAGGAGGTCGCGCCCGCCGTGCTCTGGGTCCAGCCCTCCATCTCCTCATAGATGGGCTCCAGAGCCGACTGAGCTTTCAGGCCCGCCGGGAGGTAGTCAAACGTCTGATCCCCAAGCCGATAGCCGACGCAGATCTTCAGGGTCGGCAGGCCGTCCAGAATGTCGAGCTTGGTGAGCGCAATGCCATCGATGCCGTTCAGCACCACCGACTGGCGCACCAGGACCGCATCGAACCAGCCACAGCGGCGCGGGCGGCCGGTGACCACGCCAAACTCCTTGCCCACCGTCCCCAGGTGCTGACCCACCTCGTCGAACAGTTCGGTGGGAAACGGCCCCTCCCCCACCCGGGTGGTATAGGCCTTGACGATGCCCAGGACATAGCCCGGCCCCTTAGGTCCCAGGCCAGAGCCCGCGGCGGCCTGACCGGCCACAGTGTTGGACGAGGTGACATAGGGATAGGTGCCGTGATCGACATCCAGCAGGGCACCTTGGGCCCCCTCAAACAGCACCCGCTTGCCCGACTTTACCAATTGGTCCAGCAGTCGCCAGGCCGGCTGGGCGAAGGGCAGCACCTTCGGCGCGATCACCTCGAGCGCCGCCAATAGCTCGGCCCCATCATATTCTGGCAGGCCCAGGCCCCGGCGCAGGGGGCCGTGGTGAGCCAGCAGGCGATCGATCTTGGCCTCCAGGGCGTCGCGGTCAGCCAGGTCGCCCACCCGGATGGCGCGCCGACCGACCTTGTCTTCATAGGCCGGGCCAATTCCCCGACCGGTGGTGCCGATCTTGTTGACGGCAGCGGCCTCGCGGGCCTGATCAAGGTCACGGTGCAGGGGCAGGATCAGGGCGGCATTGTCGGCCAGGACCAGCAGGTCCGGCGTGATCTTGATCCCCTGGCCCCCCAGCTTGGCGATCTCCTCCAGCAGGTGCCAGGGATCGACCACCACCCCATTGCCGATCACCGAGAGCTTACCCTGGACCACGCCGGACGGCAGCAGCGACAGCTTATAGACCTGATTGCCCACCACCAGGGTGTGGCCGGCATTGTGTCCGCCCTGGAAACGCACAACCACGTCGGCCCGGTTGGACAGCCAGTCCACCAGCTTGCCCTTGCCCTCGTCACCCCACTGAGCGCCGATCACGGTCACATTGGCCATACAGATACGATCTCCCGGCCTGCCGAGAAGATCCAACCGCGCCCTTCGACAGGCGCTCGGCGGGTGGACTTGACCGATTTTAGGAACCCAGACCGGGCCGCGAAGGCACCAGGGTCGTGTTCGTCGGGTGTAGACCATTCGGGCGCCCTGGCCGTCAAGTCGCCAGGCATGAATTCTGCGCTTCGCAGGCCCGGCCCCTTGGGGCTATGAGGCTCTCATGACCTTGCCGCGCTTTCACCTCGCCTTTCCGGTTCGAGACTTGGAAGAGGCCCGTACCTTCTATGGCGGCCTACTGGGCTGTCCGGAGGGCCGGTCCAGTCCAGACTGGATCGATTTCGACTTCTACGGTCACCAGATCGTCGCCCACCTGGCCCCCGATGAGGCCAGCCTGGCGGCCACCAGCGCGGTCGATGGCCAGAGTGTCCCGGTCCGCCACTTCGGGGCCATTCTGTCGCAGGCTCAGTGGCAGGCGATGGCCGCACGGCTGAGCGCGGCTGGAACCGTTTTCATCATCGAACCCCAGGTCCGGTTTCAGGGACAGCCTGGCGAACAGTCGATCCTCTTCTTCCTCGACCCCTCCGGCAACGCCCTGGAGTTCAAGGCCTTTGCCGACGACGCCATGGTGTTTGCCAAATGACCGTGACCCTTGCCGACATCGAGGCCGCCGCGGCCCGCTTGAAGGGCCAGGCGGTGCAGACGCCGCTGCTGGAAAGCCCGGCCCTGAACGACCGCCTGGGCCACCGGGTCCTGATCAAGCCTGAGACCCTGCAGCGGGTGGGAGCGTTCAAGTTCCGGGGGGCCTATAACCGCCTGGTTCAACTCACGGCCGCCCAACGGCGTGGCGGCGTCGTCGCCTTTTCCTCCGGCAACCATGCCCAGGGCGTGGCCCTGGCGGCCCGGCTGCTGGACATGCCCGCCGTGATCGTCATGCCCGCCGATGCCCCGGCGGTGAAGGTGGAGGCCACCCGAGGCTATGGCGCGGAAATTCGCTTCTATGACCGCATCACCGACGACCGAATCGCCATCGCCGCCGAAATCGCCGCGGCGCGAGGGGCCGTGGTGGTACCTGCCTTCGATGATCTCGACATCATTGCCGGCCAGGGCACGGTGGGTCTGGAGATGGTGGCTCAGGCCCAGGACCTGGGGGCGGCCTTCGACGTGGTGATTGCCCCGGTGGGCGGTGGCGGGCTGCTGGCGGGCCTCTCCACTGTGGTGAAGGCGCTCTCGCCGCAGACGGCCATCCTAGGCGTGGAGCCCGACGGCTTCGATGACACCCTGCGCTCCTTGCAGACGGGGTCGCGCCAGACCCTGATCCCGACCAAGCGATCCCTCTGCGACGCTTTGGAGTCCCCCGCTCCAGGCGCGATAACCTTCCCGATCCTGCAGCGGACGGTGGCCGACATTGCTGTGGTCACCGACGCCGAGGTCGCCCTCGCCATGCGCTATGCCTATGCCACCCTGAAGCTGGTGGTGGAGCCTGGCGGGGCCGTGGGTCTGGCCGCCCTGCTGGCCGGCAAGGTCAAGCACCTCGGGCCCCAGGCCGCCGGCCTGGTGCTGTCGGGCGGCAATGTGGACCCCAGCCTGTTTGCCGAGGTCCTGGCGGGCAAACACTAGATCAGATGACGCAGTCTGATCAGCTCTTGATGTCCAGCACCGGGGCCTCGCGGGGTGTCACCAGCTTGGCCAGGCGAGGCTTCAGCCACAGCTCGAAGTCGTCCACCAGCTCATAGACCACTGGCACCAGGACCAGGGACAGCAGGGTCGAGGTGATCAGGCCCCCGATCACTGCCACGGCCATGGGTTGACGGAACTCCGCCCCCTTCTCTAGGGCGAGGGCTGTGGGCAGCATGCCGGCTGCCATCGCCATGGTGGTCATCACGATGGGTCGGGCCCGTTCGCGACAGGCCTCCAGGATAGCCTCCCGCTGAGGGAAGCCCTCCCGCTCGCGCTCAATGGCGTACTCCACCAGCAGGATCGAGTTCTTGGCCGCGAGCCCCATCAGCATCAGGAAGCCGATCAGCGAGGGCACCGAGAGCGATAGGTTGAACAACAGCAGGCCAAAGAAGGCCCCCCCCACCGCCAGCGGCAGGGCCGACAGGATCACCACCGGCTTGAAGAAGCTGCGGAACAGCAGCACCAGCACCCCAAAGATCATGGCCACGCCGGCAAACACCGCCATCCCAAAGGAACTGAACAGCTCCTGCTGGGCTTCCAGGCGACCGGTTTCGGCGGGCGTCACACCGGCGGGCAGGTTCTTCATGATCGGCAGGGCGCGGACCGCCTTATAGGCATCCCCCAGCTCGGCACCGTTCAACTCCGCCTGGATAGTCAGTTGGCGCTTGCGGTTGAGGCGTTCGATCCGGGCGGGTCCGGCCTGGAAGCTGACATCGGCCACCGCGTCGAGGGTGGTGGTGCCGCCGCTGATGGTGGGGATGCGCAGGGCCTTGATCCGCTCCAGGTCGCCGCGCGCCTCGGCCGGCATGCGGATGCGGATCGGGATCCGCCGTTCGCCCGAGGTCAGCTTTGCCACATTGGCGTCAATGTCACCCACGGTGGCGACGCGGGCCACCTGGGCAATGGTGTCCACCGAAACGCCGAGACGGGCAGCCTCGTCCGGACGGGGCCGCACCACCAACTCCGGCCCGATCGGCGGGGCCGAGGCGTGGGGATCGGCGATGATGTCGATTGTTCGCATCTGCCGCTCCAGCTCGGTGGAGGCCACCGCGAGGGCGGCAGGGTCGTTGCTGGCCAGGACGGCCTGCAAGCCGGCCCCGCCCTCAGCATCCAGGAACGACACCCGGGCATCGGGAATTTCGCGGAGGGCCTGGCGGGTCTGGTCCTTCAGTTCCTTGCCGGAAAAGGTGCGCTTTTCATCCAGGACGACGGTGACGGTGCCGCTTCGCAGATCGTTGCCACCACCGCCACCTCCGAACCCAGGCCCGCCGGTCGAGGCCGTGGACCCCACCTGAGCAAAGACACCACGCACGCCGGGACGCCCCTCGAACACCGCGCTGACCCGGTGGGCCACATCCTCCATGGCCTCCACCGTAGAGCCGGGCGGCCCGCGCAGATCGACATAGATATAGTCAGGGTCGCCCGCCGGCTGGAACCCTTGGGGCAGGAGGGGGACCAGGA
>JANPAO010000475.1:0-3281 GCA_031429955.1 Phenylobacterium sp.
CCCCGTCTCCCCCCAGGGCCCCCCTGGGTGCCCCCCACCCCCCGCGCCGCGCCCCCTGGGGGTGCCCCGGCATGGGGGGGGGGGACTGGGTTGGGGGGGCCCCCCCTTGCGGGGCCCCCCCGCCCCGCCCTAGTGTTGGGGCTGAACGGACTGCCGTGTCCGCCACAGCGAGTAGAAGATACCCGCCGCCAGGATGGCGAAGGTGATGCTCAGCGACCAGGCGGCGGGGAACTTCTCCAGACCCAGCAGGTCGGCGACGAAGATCTTCGAGCCGATGAAGATCAGCAGGATCGCCAGGGCCTGTTTCAGATAGGCAAAGCGGTGCAGCACAGCCGCCAGGGCGAAGTACAGGGCCCGCAATCCCAGGATCGCAAAGATGTTGGAGGTGTAGACGATGTAGGGGTCGGTGGTGATGGCGAAGATGGCCGGCACTGAGTCGACGGCAAACACCACGTCGGCGATCTCGATCAGGATCAGGGCCAGCAGCAGGGGCGTCATGTGACGGGCCATGCGGCCGGTCTTGGCGTCTGGCTGGGTCACCAGGAACCGGTCGCCGTGCAACGCCTCGGTCACCCGGAAGTGTTTGCGGATGAAGGTCAAGACCGGGCTCTTGGAGAAATCCACCTCCTTGTGGCCCATGGTCAGCATCTTGATCCCGGTGAACACCAGGAAGGCGGCAAAGATGTAGAGCACCCAGGAGAATTCCGACACCAGGGTGGCACCGACCCCAATCATGATGGCGCGAAGCACAATGACGCCCAGAATGCCCCAGAAGAGCACCCGATGCTGATACTGGCGGGGAATGGCGAAGAAGCTGAAGATCAGGGCGATGACGAAGACATTGTCCAGCGCCAGGCTCTTTTCCACCACAAAGCCGGTCAGGTATTGCACGCCAGCCTCGGCCCCGAGTTGCCACCAGACCAGGCCTGCGAACGAGACCCCCAGGGTCATGTAACCCGCCGACAGCACCAGGCTCTCGCGCACGCCGATCTCCGTCTGCTTGCGGTGCAGGACCCCAAGATCGAGCGCCAGCAGCACGCCGACGATTGTCAAAAAGCCTAGCCACATCCAGGCGGGCTTGCCGAGCCATTCGGCCAGTAGAAATTCCAAGTGTCACCTCTCTGTTGGGAGAGCGTGGCGTCAACCGGAATGCGAAGGTGGCCCCGGCATCGAGCACGCTCGATGCGGTCCGACATCACGACCATGGGGGTCGCCAGAGGGGCCCGGCCCGCGTCGCCCAGATAGGAAAGGCCAGGCGGAGCTGCAAGAGGTGCCCAAGGATGGCGCAGGTGGCCGGGTAAGGCTTGCCCCCGAGGCCCGGTGCCGCGATGGTCAGGTATGACCGTTCCAGAGGCAGCCCCCGCCGTTCGCCCGCGCCTGCGCGCTGGCCTGCGGATCTTTCTGGCCCTGATCTATCTGGTGGTGGGTCTGGCCCATCTGCGCAGTGCCGAGGGCTTCTTGGCCATCATGCCCTCCTGGGTGCCCTTTCCCCTGGAGGTGATCCGGCTGACCGGCGTATGCGAGATCCTTGGGGCCATCGGCCTGATGGTTCCGCGCCTGCGGTGGCTGGCCGGGGTGATGCTGGCTCTGTATGCAATGGGGGTCTATCCGGCCAATCTGCACCATGCCTTTGGCGAGGTTTCGGCCACGGGCCTGCCCACCAGCTGGTGGTATCATGGTCCCCGACTGGCCTTTCAGCCGGTCTTCGTCTGGTGGGCGCTGTTCGCCGGCGGGGTCATCAACTGGCCGTTCAAGGTACGCACGTCATGAAGGCGATCTGGTATGACCGCACCGGCCCGGCCCGCGAAGTGCTGGAGTATGGCGAACGGTCGAGACCCGAACCCGGCCACGGCCAGGCCCTGATCGCCATCAAGGCCTCAGGGGTCAATCCGTCCGATGTCGGGATGCGGGGTGGCCCGGCCGCCATGGCCTATCCCCGCATCACCCCCAACAGTGATGGGGCGGGCATTGTGGAGGCCGTCGGTCCGGGCGTGGCGACCCATTGGATCGGCAAGCGGGTCTGGTTCTACAACGGCCAGCGCAATGGTCGGGCCTTCGGCTCGGCCGCCGAGTATATCGAGCTCGACACCGACCTCTTGATGGAGCTGCCCCACCAGGTCAGCTTTGCCCAAGGTGCCACCCTGGGCATCCCCTGCATGACCGCCCATCTCAGCCTGTTTGCCGCAGGCCCGGTTCAGGGCCAGGTGGTGCTGGTGACCGGCGGGGCCGGGGCTGTGGGCCACTATGCCGTCCAACTGGCCAAGTGGGCCGGGGCCACCGTGATCGCCACCGTCAGTTCCGATGACAAGGCGCAACGGGCGCGCGATGGGGGTGCCGACCATGTCATCGACTATCGCCGGGAGTCGGTTGCCCAGCAGGTCAGGGCCATCACCGGCGGGCAGGGGGTTCATCACATCGTCGACGTCGACTTCGGCGGCAACCTGGCGGTCTCGCTACAGCTTGTCCGCCTCAACGGCTCGATCGCCTTCTATGCCACCAAGGGCGCGCGGGAGCCTGTGGTGCCGGCCGGGGTGCTGATGGGTCTCAACCTGTCGGTCCATGGCATCCTGCTGCCCACCTCTCCGCCCCAGGCCCGCAAGCGGGCCCAGCAGGACATCACCCGCTGGATCGGGACGGGGGACCGCATCCTGTCTGTGGCCGGTTGCTTCCCCCTGGCCGACTGCGCCGGGGCCCATGAGCTGGTGGAGTCCGGCGGCAAGGTGGGAACGGTGGTGGTGGAGCCTTGACGCCAGTCGAGGCCGCCATCCGAGCGCGACGCAGGCTGACCAATCGGTTGATCGCAGCCCGCGAGGCCCGGCGACTGCGCCCCTTCCTCGATCCGCAGATCAAGCTCATCGCCGGAGACGGTAGCCTCCTGGTGGGGATCGACTCTGTGCTGACCGCCTTCGAAACCCAGTTCCGCGATCCTGGCTTCATCACCTATCTGCGCGTCACCGAGAGTGTCGCGCCCGACCAGGCTCTGGCTCGCGCCGCCGAGGCCGGAACCTGGCAGGCAAACTGGCGCGACGGCACCCGCCTGACCGGTACCTATCTGGCGGTGTGGAGGAAGGTCACCGGCCAGTGGCTGATCGAGTCGGAACTCTACGTGACCCTGAACGAGGGCGCCGTTTCCGCGGCCTAGATCAGCGCCCCGTGACAGTGCTTGAACTTCTTGCCCGACCCACAGGGGCAGGGGGCATTGCGACCGGTCTGCTGCCAGCCATCAGGCAGGGCTGAGAGCGGCAAGGCCTGACGTTGTTCCGGCGACAAGCCTTCGGGCA
>JANPAO010000476.1:0-6545 GCA_031429955.1 Phenylobacterium sp.
GGGGCCCTCAGCCTGTCGGCACCCACCTTCTTCACCCCCATGGACGTCTTGGGAAAGAGCCTGGGCGAGATCCATGGGCCGGTGAACGGCTTCAATGACCGCTTCCTGGCCCGCCTGGTGCGGATCTTCGAGGGTCTGCGGCCCGGTTTGATCCTGCAACGCCGCAACTGGTCGGTGGTCAATTCCGACGCGCCCTTCACCCCCTTCTCGGCCCCGGTTCGTGCCAGGATCGGTGACATCGATCCCGCTCAGGTGGGTCAGGCCCTGTTTACCCGGGTGGAGCGCCAGACGGTCCGCCGGCTACCCCAGACCGGCGGGGTGCTGTTTACCATTCGCGTCTGGTTGACCCCTTTTTCAGACCTCGCCCAACCGCCCGAACGTCTGGCGGCCTTTGCCCGGGCCTGGCGGTCAGCGGCCCCGGATTTCGCCGCCTATAAGGCTTTTCACCTGTATGCAGACCTGGTGGAGGCCTTTCTTCGCGCCGAAGGTGAAAGCCACAGCGTTAACGGGATCTGATCCTCACCGTCCTGTCCGACCCTCGTTTCGAGCCGCCGGATGACGTCCATGCGCCTAACCCCCCTGATCCCAGCCCTGGCCTTCCTGATGCTCGGGGCCTGCGATTCCAACGGTGCCCTGAAGATCGCCCTGGCCCCGACCGCGCCGGTGGCGGCCAATTGCTGCTGCGCCACCAACCCCGCTGTCGCCGCCTGCCCGACGACACCTCCGCCGGCGGCCGCTGCGCCAGCGGCCGCCCCGCCCCCAGCCATGGCTCCTGAGCCGGCCGCCTATCGCCCTGCGGCCCACCGCGTGCGTGCGCGCCAGGTGGCGCATCGTGAGGGTCACTATCGCGATGAGGGCCATCAGCAGGCCTATGCCGGAGGCTATGTCGCGGTTCCGGCCCGCGACGAATATGTCGAAATCCCTGCCAGCCAGATCTATGGCCAGGGCCAGGTGGTGGAGCTACGCGAGGTCTATCAGGAAGCCTATTCTGAGCGTGCCCAGGGCTATGGCGAAGAGGTGGTCTATGAATCGCCAGATGCGTATGCCCGCCACCACGACCGCAGCCGTGGCTGTGACCGGGGCTGCGCCCCGGCTGAGGCCGCCGGCCGCGATCGCTACGGCTTCCTGACCTGGCCTGGAAAGGTGCCAGCTCGACCCTAGGACACCCCGAAGAGCAGGTGATGGCCCGAGGTTTGCCGCCATGACCGCTCTGTGTCCCGCCTTGGGACCCACAGGAGGCTCACATGCGATCGCCCAACAGTCCCCTCTTCAAGCGCTATGAGATCCTGGCCGTGATCCTGTTCCTCACCGCAGCCGCAGCCCTGGCGAGCTTCAAGCTGGTCTACTAGCGACAGACCGATTGCGCCCCGGGGCATCCCGGTCCATTCCCGTGGCCAAATGACGTCTAGCCTCCGCCGGTCACCCCCTATGAAAATCACCCCCATTCTGATGTCCGGCGGCGCGGGCACCCGCCTGTGGCCCCTATCACGTCAAGCCAAGCCCAAGCAGTTTCATCGCCTTGGTGGCCCCGAGACCCTGATCCAGGCCACCGCCCTGCGGGTGACGGGTCCGATGTTTCACCCCCCCCTCGTGGTCTGTGCCGCGGGCCACATCGACCTGACGCGGCAACAGTTGGCGGACGTGGGTATCACCGCACGCGCCCTGATCGCCGAGCCGGCCCCCCGCAATACCGCGGCCGCCTCGGTGGCGGCTGCGGCTGTGGCCGCAGAGATCGATCCCGACGGGGTTTTTCTGCTGATGCATGCCGACAACCTGGTGGCCGACGTGCCGGCCATGCGCCGCGCTGTCGAGGCCGGCCATGCTGCGGCCCTGGCGGGCGAGGTGGTGATCTTCAGCCTCAAGCCCACCGGACCAGAGACCATCTATGGCTATATTCGAGCCGGGGCGGGGACTGGGCCGGTGCGCAAGGTTGCGCAATTTGTGGAGAAGCCCGATCTCGAAACCGCCAAACGGTTCGTGGCCGATCCCGACTATGGCTGGAACGCCGGCATGTTCATGTTCCAGGCGCAGGGCTTCCTGGCGGAGTGTCGGACCCTGGCGCCGGTGATCTCTGCGGCCGCCGAGGCCGGGGTCACCAAGGCTGCGCGGACCGGTGACGTGATCGCCCTCTCCGGCGACTTCCTCGCCGCGCCCTCCGAGGCCATCGACACCGCCATCATGGAAAAGACCGGGCGCGCCAGCGTTGTCAGCGCCGACATCGGCTGGAGCGATGTGGGCAACTGGAACGCGCTTTGGGAGGGTTCGAGCAAGGACCCTGATCAGAACGTGGCGGATGGCGATGTGGTCTTGGTCTCTTCCGCAGGCTGCCTGGCCCGCACCGACGGTCCCCTGGTGGTACTTTCGGAGGTGGAGGATCTGGTGGTGGTGGTGGAGAACGGCGTGGTGCTGGTGACCCGGCGGGACTCAACGACGGCGGTCCGTGCGGCTGTGGAGGCCCTGAAGAGCACCGGGCGCGCCGACCGTCTCTGACGGGCCTGCGAAACCCAGAGTGGTCCTGGCAACTTCACAGAAAGACTTAGGCGCTAAGCTTGGCCCTGGGTGAAGCCAGATTCACCGGCGAGGAGGGCTGTCTTGCATATCGAAGTCCTTCGCCCCCAGGACATGTCGGCTGAGCGGGTGGCGCGCTGGACAGCCCTGCAGGACACCGACATCACCCTCGACAGCCCCTTCCTGTCGCCCCAATGGAGCCGCGCCATTGCCGGGGTGCAGCGGCAGTCCACCCGACAGATCCAGGTTGCCGTGGCCGTGGAGGCGGGGCGCGATGTCGCCTTTCTGCCCGCGCGGGTCGGTCACCTGACGGCCATGCCGGTGGGCGCGCCCATGTGCGATTATCAGGGCCTGGTGGCCGAGCCCGGCGTCGAGATTGATGCGGCCAAGATGGTTCAGGCCCTGGGGGCCCAGCGCTACGACTTCTGCCACATGATCGAAACCCAGGCGGCCTTCGCCCCCTATGGTCGGGGCCGGTCCCTGTCCCATGTGGTGGAGATCAAGCACGGCTATGAGGCCTATGACGCCGCGCGCCGGGAGGCCGGGACCTCGGTCCTGAAGGACAGCGACAAGAAGCGCCGCAAGGTCGAACGCGAGATCGGACCGGCGACCTTCACCGCCTTCTCCCGCAGCCGGACCGACTTTGATCAACTGGTGGCGTGGAAACGCTCCCAACTGTCGGCCACCGGCCAGACCGATATCTTCGACGCCGGCTGGACCCTGCGGCTGATGCGGGAGTTGTTTGAGCGCCGCGATCCAGACTTCGGGGCCATCCTGTTCACCCTACACTTTGGGGATCGACTGGCGGCGGTTCACCTGCACCTGCACGGCAGGAAGACGGTCCACGGTTGGCTGATTGCCCACGATCCGGAGTTCGAGCGCTATTCGCCTGGCATCCTGCTGTTCCAGGACATCCTGCGCTGGATGGACACCACCCCCTATTCCCGCCTCGATCTCGGGCCGGGCGACTACCGGTTCAAGCGGGAACTGGCCAATACCGGGATCTGGGTCACCCACGGCTTTGTGGGCGGCATCGCCCCGGCCGCCCTGGTCCGCCATGCCGCCTATGGCGTTCGCGCCGCCGCCGAGGCCCTCCCCCTGGGCCGGATATCAACCCTTCCCGGCAAGGCCATGCGCCGGATGGACGTGCTGCGCGGCCTTCGCTGAGACCCGCGACATTGCGGTGATCCCTCGCCCCCGTCAGGGCGGCGATCCGACCGGGTCAAATCGCCGCCCTATATCTTTGTTTTGACGCGCGTTTGATCCGAAAACCGGTTCCCACTTTTCGGAACGCGGTCTAGAGGTGGCCTCCTTTTCCACCCCCGGCCTGATCATGACCCTGTCCCTCGACGATATCCGCGCGGCTGCCGAGCGGCTGAAGGGGCGCATTGAGCGCACCCCCTGCCGACATTCTCGGACCCTGTCGGAGATTACCGGGGCTGAGGTCTGGGTGAAGTTCGAGAACCTCCAGTTCACGGCGGCCTATAAGGAGCGCGGGGCGCTCAACACCCTGCTGCAACTCAGCGACAATGAGGCCAAGCGCGGGGTGATTGCCGCATCAGCCGGCAAGCACAGCCCGGGTCTGGGCTATCATGCCGCGCGCCGGGGCCTTCCGGTGGCCCACGTCATGCCGCGCAACACTCCCTTCGTGAAGGTCCAGCAGACCCGGGCCTTCGGGGCCGAGGTGGTGCTGGACGGCGAGACCTATGACGACAGTGCGGCCCTGGCCGGCAAGCTCTGCGCCGAACGGGAACTGGTCTTCGTGCCCCCCTTCAATGACCTCAAGGTCATGGCGGGGCAGGGCACCGTGGCCCTGGAAATGTTCGAAGACGTGCCCGACCTTGAGGTTCTGCCGATCCCCATCGGCGGCGGCGGCCTGATCGCCGGCTGCGCCACCGTCGCCAAGTCGCTCAATCCCAAGGTGGAGATCCTTGGCGTCGAGCCGGCCATGTACCCCTCCTTTACCGCCCGGATGCGGGGGATCGGTGCGCCCTCGGGCGGGGCCACCATCGCCGAGGGGATCGCCGTCAAGACGGTTGGCGAGCTCTGCTACGCCGTGGTTCGCCCCCTGATCGACGATGTCCTGCTGATTGAGGAACCCTATTTCGAGCGGGCCGTGGCCCTGCTTTGCAATGTCGAAAAGACCGTGGCCGAGGGGGCCGGAGCCGCGGCCCTGGCCGCCCTACTGGCCTATCCGGAGAAGTTCCGGGGCAAGAAAGTGGGCGTGATCATCACCGGGGGCAATATCGACACCCGCCTGCTGGCCTCGGTCCTGACCCGGGAACTGGTGCGTGAGCAGCGCCTGGTCTCGCTCCGGATCGTCGGCGATGACCGACCGGGCCTGTTGGGCACGGTCTCGGTTCTGATCGGCAAGCTGGGGGCCAATATCGTCGAGGTGGCCCACAACCGCCTGGCCCTGGACGTGCCGGCCAAGGGGGCGGAGTTCGACATCATGATTGAGACCCGCGACGCCCAGCACACCCAGGAAATCATGGAAGCCCTGCGCGAGAGCGGATACCCCCCCCGCGCCGTTTGAATGATGAGACCCCCGATGAAGCCCATCGTCCTGGCCCTAGCCCTGCTGGCCCTCGCCGCCTGCGGACCCAACAAGAAGGCGGCAGAGAGTCTTGGCGCGGCCAAC
This sequence comes from Phenylobacterium sp., assembly GCA_031429955.1. Taxonomy (GTDB): domain Bacteria; phylum Pseudomonadota; class Alphaproteobacteria; order Caulobacterales; family Caulobacteraceae; genus Phenylobacterium. The sequence continues at coordinate 5,150 of JANPAO010000476.1, forward strand.
GCATTCCTGGCCACCAACACCAAGACGGCCGGCGTCGTCACCCTGCCGTCGGGCCTGCAATACAAGATCGTCCGGTCTGGCCCCGCCAGCGGCACCAAGCCGCACGCGGGCGACGAGGTGAAGGTCCACTATGAGGGCAAGCTGCTGGACGGCACGGTCTTCGACTCGTCCTATGAGCGCGGCGTTCCCGCCGCCATGCCCCTGGACGCCCTGATCCCGGCCTGGATCGAGGCCCTGCAACTGATGCGACCGGGCGACGAGTGGGTGCTCTATGTGCCGCCCGCCCTGGGCTATGGCGAAGAGGGTGCTGGCGGCGGCCAGATTCCCGGCAACAGCGTGCTGATCTTCCGCATTGAGCTGATCAGCGTCCTGCCAGGCCCGGGCTCCATCGCTCAGGGTTAAGCGAACTATCCAAACAGGTGCGTTCGAGTGTCGGGGTTCTCCCGGCGCCACATGACGTTGTCCAGGAAGAAGTGGTGGATGTTGATGAAGATCCACACCGCAAACAGGCAAGCCGTCGTCCCAAAGACTGTGTGATCATAGGCGATTACCGTGTCCATCAGATTGGGCAGGCCCCAGAAGCCCACAAAGCCCAGGGCCAGGCCGGTGAGTCCGAAGAGGGTCAGGCCGCGCCGCCAGTTGGGCGACTTGGCCCGCTCGACGCTGCCCTGATAGCGCCAGACCACCGCCAGGTACTGCAGGGAGTGGAAGGCCGGGATCACCAACAGCCACAGGGGGCTGATCCGCATGAACACGAGCCAGGTATAGAGACTGACCCCATAGGCTACCGCCCCATTCCAGGGCAGGGTGCGCCAGGCGCGTGCCAGGACCAGCAGGGTCGCGGCGGTCGTGAGTGCGGCTGCGAGCCCCGCAGCCGTCAGCAGCAGGGCCGGGATCGGCAGGGCGTAATAGTCCAGGCCCCAGAGGTGGGTCACCTTCACCTGGTGGTTGGCGTTCAACCAGGCGAAGATCCAGACCACATAGGCATTGACCAGCAGCACCTGCTTCTGGGGGGCGCTGAAGAAGCTCCGCTTCAGGGCGGCGTCCACCATCAGCATGCCATAGCCCTGCTTGACGTAGTGCCAGCCCACGAAGAAGGCCATCAGGTTGCCGCCGAACCCCAGCCACCGGCTGTCGGGGCGGGTCAGGGCAAAGCCCAGATAGGCCGCCAGAATCAGGGGCACCACCAGGCCGGCAAACAGGTAGCGACCCCTCAGGGCCGGGGCGTGGGTGCCAAAGAAGGCCTTGGCCGGATAGTCGCGATAGAAGATCTGATACGAGTGGGCAAAATGTGGGTGATTGAGGATGTTGATCCCCATCCACATCACCGCCGCCAGGGGCGCGGCCACTTGGTCAGCCGGCAGCATCAACAGCAGCGGGAAGGCCAGCAGCGAGC